>JBFIDQ010000124.1:0-8386 GCA_041603795.1 Chlamydiales bacterium | reverse complement strand
CCTTTGCGAACCTTTGCGCCTTACCGTCTTTGCGTTGGAAAAAATGGAATCAATCGCAAGCTACTGAAAAAGAGATATTTACGCCGTTAGTCCACATTTGCAAGCTAACACTCCTTTTGCTTAACCGAGCACTAATGTCCCGTAATTTTTGAAAGCCCCTCAAGGCGATGCTGCATGTCCTCGCCTAGCTCGCCCCAGACCTCATCCCAGAATGCGCCATCATCATTCCAAGGCAGAAACTCATCGCCTACCTTATAGCCACGCACACCCGTGTTCCATTCAGTCACGTCAAGGCCTCCTCCATCCGCCATAAATATCAGAAGTTGCTTTGCATACAGCTTGCGAGTCTCCAGGTTGTTCGTAAGCTCATCGTGACTTGGCGCATGTCCAACGCCACCACCGACATCTGGATGAGCTCTCATCACCGCCATCGCCTTGACACAGCCATCTAGCACTCCCGTTCGATCCTTTCCGCTCATGCAGTTGAACGAGGAGCGAATTGACGGAGGCAGGGACTGCAACAAGGCCGTCTTCTGGTCAGGTGTCGTTGCTTTGGCAAGAAGACTATTGCGAAAATTATTCGCAAGATCCGCTAGGCTCGCCAATTTTGCGGGGCACTCATATTGATCCCCCGTCGCGATGTAGGAAGCCTGATTTTTGGTTAGACGAAGGATATCATTTTTTTGAGCGTCATACTCTTTTTGGAAGGTGCGAAAGTCCGACTGCAACTCTGCATCCTCGCTGAAACCCTTAACGACCCCTCCACCAACAATTTCTTTGAACGAATCATTAAGTCGGTCAAATATCCCATCTTTGCCAAAAGCTTTTTTTACAGTTTCTCTGTTGGTTTGGTGGGAGGTCTTATGCCCATACCCACCTTTGTGTTTCACCAAACGATGAGCCGCGAACTTATTCACTCCAAAATTATATGGCAAGACGTTCACTTTCACCTTAATCTTTTTGCCGTCTACAGCCACCTCCTGAACTCCTTCAAGCGACTGCAGGCTTTTTAGCTGCTGCTGCCAAAGAATCCCCTCGTTCTGCCACTTCAGTCTTCCGCGCCGAATCAATCCACGGTATTTTTCAAGAAACATGTCGGGACTCACCAAACTAACCGAACTGAGCGTGATTTCAAAAGTCTTCTTCGGGTCAATCGCCACACCCCCAAGACGCTCTTGTAACTCTGTCATCTCAAGTTTAACCTGGCTTTGCAGCAGTTCCTTCGCCATATCTTCCGTTTCTACGATGGCATGGCGCATGTGGCTACTAATCGATTGCTGATCAGCAACCACATTCAGTCCAGTGTGCGACAAATTTCTTAGCTTGGAGTTGCGATCGCTTGAGCTAATTTTGCTGATCGGCGTAATGGTTGCTTGCATTTTCCCTACCATCGTAGCAACTTCATTGCGGATTTCCGGACGCTCCTTTGCACTAAGCAAACCAGCCTGTAGGACCCCCAACTGTTTTTTTACGAGCTTTCTTAGCTTCTTTCCCGGTTTAGCGCTTAGGATCGCAGGTTTTATGCGCACGTCGTCCTTTGAGAGAACCGCAACCCCATGGTTCTGGCCTTTGGCAAGCTCCAAACGCTCATGCTCGATCGTTCCTTCGTTAGGTATTGTTAGGTTAGAGTCCGCCGATTTCCAACCGCCCTGTTCCTTCTCCTGAATCTGAGCATCGCAAAGGGCCTCAATTAGACCAGCCTTCAGTTTCTTAATCTCTTTCTTGAGCCCTTTCACAGGCTTCCTACTCATCTTTTTGACCTTGTTACGCGCCCGAGTCTTGTAAAAGTTCGTAACTGTTTTTGGTGTTAGCGCCTTCAGAAATTTTGCGAAACCGCTTGTTTTTTTTGCATCCGAACTTTGTTTCGACACACGACCCTTGAGGCTTTTGGAGCGAGCTGCTCCACTCGACGCAGTAGGTCGCGGCGATTCGTACATTTTTGTGAGGGAGGCGTTTTCCAGCCTTACGATCTTTTCATGGCAAGTGTCATAAATCTCTTGAGACATGCCAGCATTCTTGAGGCCGTCAAGCATCGCGGTTGCCACCTCAGTGGAAAGTTGGATGGCCTGCTCGGCGCTGGTGCCCTTTTCGCCTGCAAATGTACGCAGTGTGCTCGTTACTTCCCCCACCCCCGGCTGTTCGATGAGCCTGACTGATACATTGCCAATTTTCAGATGGATTTCATTACCAGGGACTTTTGTACCTCTACCAGAAATTTCCCCGGACGCGTCCCACTCTGCAGATTCCAACTGTTCCAAAATTTTCGGAATGGACTCCTCCATCTTTCCAGCTGTTTTACCCTGATCACCCTCCAGCTTAACTTGATAGACCCTTCCCCCTACTTCAATTCTGTCCGCTCCATATCTGGAAAGCATTGGGGGGGGTGGAGGTACTGCTTTTTCCCCTTCTGGTCCTATTGCCGACATCATAAACCTACTGATTTAATTTTCCCCATACAGTGATTATAAACTATTTAATTACACTAGTCAAATTTTAACCAAAAAACTAATGAATCCTATTGCAATTAGTATGAGTTCTGAAAACAAGCTTATTGACAAAGTTTCGTTCGCAGTGATACGCTTCCCTAGAAACTTAAAGAGGTTCTTTGGTTGTGACTGTTTTCTTTGTCGGAGTGGAGAGGACAATCGCTGGCTACCTGGAAGTCAAAGACCTGATGAAGTTCGCATAACTCGGCCCCAGACACGCCACTGCTGTGAGCCAGGTGGCACTCCAACGATTCCAAAGCGACGTGGCACAATTTCAGGCATTACGAGTGGCTCTTACCGAGCAACGCCATTGGCAAATAGAGTGCTCCAAATTCTCGAAACTTGAAAATGGCTCTGATTGGTTCCATTATATCGCGACGGGGCCTCCTTCTTGGAGTTCAGTCTCTTGTCGCGCGCTGCTAGTTGATTCCGAAAAAAACCTCGCCAAGGCTCTAATCGACTCAACTGAGGCTTTTCGCAATATCGAGCGACGCCAGCGGGCTGCTGAAGCCATGATGGGCCTCTTTGGCGGCCGTGAAGCATTTATGAAATTGCCATCTATTGATCTCAGCAAACGACCGCTACTATCCATGGGGGACAGCCCTCGTGTAGAAAGGGCAGAAGTAACCGCCCCGTTCATAAGAGGTGTCGACATCCGAAATCGGATATTTTTTGCTTACAAGACCCCCGAATCGGTGCACGTGTACTACCAGGACCGTTACGCAGACAGGCTATGGAGCGTCTGTGTAAATAGGGCCGATGGCCGCCTGTGGGAAATTGTTCTTGACACCAAGAGTCACCACACATTTTCTGCAAAGTTCTCACGTCTCCGAACCTTTGTTGCGGAACAAATCCGCGCCCAAACAAAAGCCGATTCAAAAGTCAAAGAAGATCTATCTACACCTCTTCCCTGCACAGAAATTCTGCAATCTTAAGTCGACCCTGCTCACGCGCCCCCTCAAGGGCTGTTTTTCCAACATCGTTGATCGCATAGATATCGACCTGACAGCCACGAACGAGAAGTTGTACGACACGCAGATGGCCATGGTGACTGGCTATGTGCAAAGGAGTATTGCCATCGTCATCCACTGCAATAGGATCAGCACCGTTCTTCAACAAATAGGCAACTGACTCCCATGAGCCCTGCGCGGAAGCCTCATGAAGAGGAGTGAACCCGAGTTCATTGCGCGCATCAATTTTCGACCCTGCCTTCACCAATAGTTCCATCACTTCAAACGGTGGGAGTTCCATGACCGCAAGATGCAGAGACGTCGGTGGAACCCCCGCCTCAAGGCAAACCCGAACAACCGCGCCATATCCCACAATACACCCTATTTGAAGCAGCCGACTACGCTCGCCCGTCACGGAACCGATCAGGGTGCGCAGAACCTCAGCCTGACCCGTTTCTGCTGCAAGAAAAGGAAGGCGTACTCTGCCCTTGGTTACATCCTCAACCTTTTGCAGCACCACACCGAGATCTTTTTCTATTGCAAGCATCTGCAGGGCCGTTGTCGAATCCCCAGACCGAAAGGCAACCTCAACAGGCAAAGTCCCCTGCTTGTTCGGCATCCAATAAAGCTGAGGGTAATTCCTGAGAAGGAAATCCACTGCCTCCCCACTTTTATGCTGTGCCGTAATATGTAGCGCGTTGTTGCCATGCTTATCTGTTCTCAGTGGATCCGCTCCGGCTCTGATGAGCTGACGGATTACCGCGCTACCTGAGTGACTTTTTGTAGCCATGTGGAGAGGAGTCATGCCGCTGCTATCACACGCCTTTGGATCAGCACCCCGCCAAAGAAGTAAGGAGACAAGCTCCTCATGACACGCCTCTGCAGCCAAATGAAGCGGCGTTCGCCCCCTACAGTCCTTTGCATTGATCGCCTCTTTTTCTCCACTAAGAACCAGCAATAGATCCTTTGCAAGGTCAAGGCGACTCCCTAATACTGCCAGGTGCAACGGAGTCATTGCCATCCGATTTTTAGCATTCACGTTTGCACCCCCCAGAATAAGGAGCTCTATCATCTCAACACCTACTGCTCCCTTCTGCTCCATCGCATGGTGAAGAGGCGCGCTCCCAAGTCGATCCCGATCCATAAAGGTCTCGGTCATCGTTGATCGGTCAGCCGTCAGCTTTTTGACGCGTGCCACATCACCACTCTTCACCGCCAAGATAAGTGAGGAGGAGTCGTCGTCGACATTAATTTTGTACCGGTAGTAGTTAGCTGCTGCGCCAAGTACCAATCGCTCGGGAAAGAAACTGAATAATTTTTTATACTCAAAATCTTTAGAAATTTGCCGCTGGTGAAACTTTGCAAAGAGCTGTGAGCAGTTGAGCTTCGTTCCCTCTCCTACTATGATTCCATAAATGGCTGCTGCTTCTACCGGAGTAATAGTCGGCGCACGTTGGATCAGGTGACGCAAAACGCGCTCCTGACCAATCTGTGCTGCTAGGCAGATAGGGGTCTGTCCACTACTTTTTGCTCCATTATCAAGTAGGAGATTTACAAGAAGCACCTTGCCAGATCGAATCGCCACGTCCAACGGTGTTTCCCCCTGGTGATTGATGACGTGAACATCAGCCCCTCCCTTTAGCAGAGCTCGCATTGCCTCAATGGTTCCCGTGGCCGCACAGTGGTGCAATGGACTCCATCCCTGGTGATCTACGAAATTAATGACCGAGTGAGAGTCGTCTATCTCCGATAAAGCTAGAATCATTTCGCAATTGTTGTGACGAGTCGCCACATGATAAGGGGTGTACCCCTGTGCAGTCGACTGATAACCCAAACCAAGTTTCGCGAGATCGTTAGTCAGTTTACCCAACCTACGGTTCGCCTCAGAAGCAACCCAGTGCCTGAACTCTCCCTCGGTGAATAGAGTCACCACCGGACCATAACCAGCCTGGTGGAGTCCCCTGCGTACGCAATCGGAGATGCGCTGCAAGAGTTTCCGGTCTGCTTTTGACAATACAACTTTGGTAGAGTTAGAGGAGAGAGAGAACGAGACAAATTTTTCTAGTGACTTCTCGCGACAAGCCACGATCCGCCTCTTGAGCACCTCCAGAACCTCCTCTGAGGTTTGTTGAATACGCAGGTTAAGTCGACCCTGATTCGCGTGCAGAAGCTGCTCAAGACTGCTCCGCTTGGTCTCCCCGTTCCGGAAATCCGTAAAAAAAATACTCAAACTGCTCATCATCCCCCCTTCCGCAATGAAAATAGGGATGATAATTAAAATATTTATTTATAAGACAGTTGTCTTAGGGGAAGCGGCTGTCCGGAGCAGCGCCAGCCACCGACACATCGTAGCGCTGACCTCGACTGTTTTCAACGAAATGAGTGACGAAGTTGCGGCCCACCATCCAGTTCTTTAGATTCCACTCAATTGACGCACAACGAGCGCGAATGGCTTCTTCACGCTGCGCCTCTTCCACCTTTTCCCAAAAGGACGAAACCAGATCCATTTTGGCTTCCTGAAGGTAGCGTAGAAGAACCGAGTAAAGTACCGAGGTATCCTTCAACAGTGGAAGGTGATGAGCAAGGAATCGAGCCGCCTCTCGCTTTGCAGGCGCCTGCGACGTAATAGGAGGCAGTTCCTTTTCCGCGGGCTCTTCGGTCTCAGTGGACTGTAAAACGAGCGCGAGTTCTTCAAAGAACGTCTTTACTTCATTGGGGAGAAGCTCAACAATCTTGTATCCTAGAAATGCCTTATGACGCTTCATCTCGCTAGTGATGCTGTTTGCTGCGCGCACCTGCTTGGTCGAGCGAATAACAAAAGCCGCAAAGTCGGCTGCGCTAGCATCTTGAGTAACCTGAAACGCCTCGGCAGGCGTGAGACATTGGAAGTTGCGATCCGCTGCAAATATCTGCACCTTCCGCGCATCGAAAGCGATTTGATCGGGTGCCACAACGAGGTAACGTACCTTTGGAATTGCAGCAAAGGTAACGCGTTCCAGGTCGGTTAAGCGTATCGGCGTAATAGAGCTCATCAGGTATCCCTTATTTTGCTATCATTGTAACCGATTCCCATTAAGAGATCATTAAGATCGCATACAAAAAAATATGAATTTTTCGGAAAAAAAATGGACCTCTCTCCCGCTTCAGCTGCAGCATAAAAAGTGCGCTGAGCTGCTACGTTCTCTCTGGCACGGTGGCGAGTATTCTCAGTACAGGCAACTGATTCTCTGGATGGGTGCATCGGATCCCGGAGAAATGACAAAGGAGGAGGCATCTGATCGCTACCATTGGCATCTTTCGCAGGCTGGAATAAACATTCGCGAGCACGATTTCCTTCCACAAATCAGCTCACAGGACCACGCGACCAGCGCAAAATCTCTCGAGTTCACGGTCTATTTGGACCGCATCCGCTCGGCTCACAACGTAGGAAGCATCATCCGCACCATGGAAGCCTTTTCTCTAGGGGAGCTTGTTCTTTCCGAAGGAATGGCGGATCCGACCCATAAGCAGGTGCGTGACGCCGCCATGGGTGCTGAACAATGGGTGCCGTGGAAACGAGGTAACCTAAGTGACTTGCCTCGACCTCTTGTTGCGATCGAAACGAGTCCAGATGCCACCCCCCTTCACCTGTTCACTTTTGCCCCAGGCAGCACCATCGCCCTTGGAAACGAAGAGTTTGGCCTCTCCAAGGAAATTCTATCCGAAGCTGATGAGCTGGTAGAAATCCCATTATTCGGCCACAAAAACTCCCTCAACGTAGCAAACTGCTTCGCCATCGTCGCAGCCCACCTTCGAAGCTCGACAACGGAGTAGATCACGAGTGTGTATGGCTTCGCCGGGAGGTACGCTTGAGCCTAATGGCAACCGCCGTGAGGCCATATACTAGATAGGTGGCCGGCTCGGGACTCGAAACCACTAAAATTGGGTCAAGTGCCAGCTTCCACCCAGATGCCATCAACTCGTACCCATCCACATTGGGGTGAACCCCATCACCGATATAGGAAGTAATCGGACTCAATGTTGGACCAAGATCTGCTAAGTGGATCGACTTGCCGCTTAGCTGGCGACTCGCCACGAGTGCACGAATCTGGGTATTAAATGCATCCGTCTTCTCTTCCGTTGCCCAAATCCCAAATCCATTGTTCACAGAAGTCGAGTGCGGAAGGGCCGCCACCACTAACTCTGCAGTACTATTGGTCAAGATCCTGTCCAATAGCGCCTCAAAATCGTCAGCTGCCTGCTGGACCGTAACGGTGCGAATGATATCGTTGGTGCCATTCATCAACAGGATGATATCCGCCGGATTAGCAGTTAGCCAACTCAGCACATTGGAGTGAATCTGATGGCTCCAATAGCCCGAGTGCCCTTCGTGGTTTAGCGGAAAAGAAGGCTGTGGATCGGGTCCAGAATGCGCAAACACTTCAGTACTTCCGCCAACAAATGTAACATCATGACCATCAGCTACGAGCTGCTCCCACAAAGTCGACCGATAGCCCGTTCCATCTGATAGATAGCTCTGTCCCCCGACCCACCCCACAGTGATGCTATCGCCAAGCGGCATGATCCTTATCGGGTTAGCGGTGAGCAAGCCTGAGCTCATCAGAAAAACCGGCGCATAAAAATAAAAACATAACGCTATCAACACCTGGTTATACAATATTTATATATTTATTATATTATAAATCCAAGCAGGTGTCAATTTATTAATTCATCCACGAAACCTGTGCAACATCAGGGTAATCGCATTTTAACAATTAATTATCTTCTGGTGGGGCGGCTAGAATCGCTATCGCAAACTGAAAGTAAGGCATTAAAAGTCCGCCGTTTAAAATAATTTTAACGCAGAGGCGGGAGGGTCGCGGAGTCACGCAGAGGGAGCTTCACCGCTATCCACAATCTATCGACAGACTTTCCGGTGGCTTTAATTTCAACATGTAGGAGACTGTGGAT
>JBFIDQ010000123.1:0-8410 GCA_041603795.1 Chlamydiales bacterium | reverse complement strand
GCTTCTTTGCGACTTGGCGTCTCCGCGTTGAAAAATATCACAACTCACAGAATGCCGGGCAATAATTTTTTTATAATAATTTAAGACAGACAAAAAAAAACCTCCGACAGGTGTCGGAGGTCTGCTAGCGTTATTAACGCTTAGAGAACTGGAAGCTCTTACGAGCGCCTGCGCGTCCGTATTTCTTACGCTCTCTCTTGCGAGGGTCGCGAGTAAGAAATCCTGGAGCTTTCAAAGAGCCACGGCGAGCCTCGTCAATTTTAACGAGAGCACGAGCGATACCCAGGCGAGTTGCGATGCACTGCCCTTCAATACCGCCGCCTTTGGCGCGAATGATCAAATCGTACTGACCTTCTAGGTCGAGTTCCTTCAACGGCGCCATAATCGTACGGCGCTGCATTTCGGTTGGAAAGTACTTTTCGAATTCCGTTCCATTAATATCGATCGAGCCGCTACCAGGGCGCAAACGCACAGCAGAGACTGCTGTCTTGCGACGTCCGGTTGCTACCCACTCTTCAAGAGCCACTTTTTCAACTTTTTTCTTAGCCATAATTCTTGTTCCCCTACGCGTTTACCGCGACGGGTTTCTGCGCCGCATATTTGTGTTGATCACCGACAATAACTCGCAGGCGCTTCTGCTGCTTGCGGCCGAGTTTAGTTTTAGGCATCATGCCCCAAACAGCTTTCTCGACGATTCGCTCTGGATGCTTTTCAAGCATCTCTCGGTAAGGGGTCGCTTTAAGGCCACCCATCCAGTTGGAGTGGCGATAGTAGACCTTATTGGCCTCTTTCGCACCGGTAATTTGCACCTTATCTCCATTCACAACAACCACTCCATCACCCGTGTCCGCATGCGGAGTAAAGGTAGGTCTGTGCTTGCCGCGAAGAATTTTCGTAATTTCTGAAGCCAGACGGCCGAGGGTTAACCCCGCTGCATCAATCTGAATCCAACTAACCGGCGTCTCTTCGCGACGCGCCATGGTCGTCTCTTGCCGTTTGTGCTTGGTCGCCATTGTTTGTTCCCAATCTTAGACGTTTAGAAGCGCCTATTTTACGGCATTGGTGATTTTGTGCCAAGGAAAATTCAAGCGGCCCGCACCACATATAAGCTAACGGCGATGCCCACCAACAAAAGGCCACTAACCCCGTGAAGAACGTGCACCCCCTTATTCGACCCTTCAGCCTGTAATTTGGTCACAAATCGACTACAAACCACGTCACACATAATCATCATCATGGCAAGTGAAATTTTCATATGAAACCAACCCATGGAGCCACTTTGATCCAAACTCGATATGAGGATCATGCCGAGCGTCACCGCAATCACCATGCTAGGAAGTTGCGCCACGTAATAGATGCGTGAGTAGAGGTTTGCCATGACCTCACGCGTGGCCGCCTCATAAGTGTGATGCTTGATCATCATACGAGTCAGGGTCATCAAGCTCCCAACCCAAATGAAGACAAACATAAAATGAAAAACTTTAATCCATGCCATCGAACGCTCCTTGAGATAAACAAGCCTTCTCTTATAGGATAGTAGGCAAAAAAAGGCGAAGAAATGACGATGGCGCGCGATCCCAAGACCTACTTCCTAAAAACTTACGGCTGCCAAATGAATGAGCTCGATTCGGAGATCATGGTGGGCGCACTAAAGAAGCGCGGGATGATTCGTAGTGAGGATGAGCAGTCAGCTGACCTCCTTCTCTACAACACGTGCTCCATTCGCGACCTAGCCGAACGCAAGGTGATGGGTCGCATTGGCATGCTAAGTCGATCCAATCGCGCGAAGGAGGCAATCATAGGGGTCGCTGGATGCATGGCCAACGCCAAGAAAGAGAGCCTTCTGAGAAAGCTGCCCCATATCGATTTTGTCCTGGGAACAAACAACCTGCACGAGCTCGATGCGGTACTGGACGAAGTGAGCCATACTGGCCGCCAGGTAGTGCGTACGGACTCTAAATTCGAGCAAGAGCTCGACTACCAGACGGCAGAGCGCGATGACAAAGTAACCGCTTTTGTAAGCATCATTCGTGGATGTGACAAGTTCTGCACGTACTGCGTGGTGCCTTATACTCGTGGACAGGAAGTATCACGTCACCCCGACAGCATCATTGAAGAATGCCGCAAGTTGGTAGGTGACGGGTATAAAGAGGTGACGCTCCTTGGACAAAACGTCAACAGCTACGGAAAGGACCAAAGCGAGTGGAATTGCAAGTTCCACGACCTCCTCTATCGTCTGGACAATATCAAAGGACTCGAACGCGTTCGGTTCATGACCAGCCACCCTGTAGACATCACGCGAGAGCTTATGGAAGCGACACGTGACCTCCCCTCGCTATGCGAATTTGTTCATTTTCCCATGCAGGCAGGATCGGATCGTATTCTACGTAAAATGCACCGCATTTACACAATTGATGAGTATATGGAGAAAATTGCTCTTTTCAGAGAGATTCTCCCTTCCGTTTCTCTAGGTACTGATATCATTGTGGGGTTTCCAACGGAGAGCGACGCCGACTTTGAAGAGACGTTCCAGCGGATGGTGGAGGTTCAGTACTCCGTGAGCTTCATCTTCGCTTTTTCTCCACGTAAAGGGACTCCGGCTATGCGTTGGCGTGATGACATTCCAGAAGAGGTAAAGGATGAACGCCTGCAACGACTGCTGAAACTGCAGGCAGAGATTGGCACGAAGCAGCGACAGGCGATGCTTGGCAGTGAAGTAGAAGTGTTGGTGGAGCGCGCAAGTTTCAAAGATAAGCGACTCGTCAAAGGTCGCACCCGCTGCTGGAAGCAGGTCACTTTTCCAGGCGATGCCTCCATGATTGGCTCCCTGCAGAAAGTGCAGTTGAAGTCACACCGCCATCAAACCCTCATTGGAGAAGTCGGGTAGCCTAGCTACCTCTTCTTTGGAAGTCGGCGCTTAGCGACGACAACTGTCATCAGACAACTCCCAAGAATCGCATAGGTTCCTGGCTCTGGGACAACGGCGAAGAGATCTGATCCCTTGATCAACTTAATGTCACGACCGATAATAGTACCTTCGATTGCACCCGGAGCAACCCTTACCTTTTCCCCCTCATCAAGCACCATCAAAGCGTTTAAATAACCGTACAGAACTTTTAAAAAAATTACAGTCGTTGCTCGAACTGCTGCTCGGTGAGAATCTGAACGCCCAATTTTTCAGCCTTGGCGAGTTTTGAGCCCGGAGCGTCGCCAGCGAGAAGGAAGTCGGTTTTCTTGCTAACCGAACCGGTCACCTTGCCACCACGCTCCTTGATGAGGGCTGCGGCCTGTGGCCTGGTGTAGTGGTGCATGGTGCCTGTGAGGACAAAGGTCATCCCCTTAAAGGCGTGATCGCTAAATTGCGATGGCTCTGTGACTTGTGGAACGACGCCGTTGGCAAGGAGTCTCGACACTTCTTCTCGGTTTTTTTCGGACGCAAAGTACTCCAGCACAGCATCTGCCACCTTTTCTCCGACTCCGCCAATTGCGACGAGTCGGCTGCGATCGAATTCCTGCAGAGCCTCCAAGGTGCCTGCCTCATCAGCGAGCAAATCAGCTGTCCCGGAGCCGACGTACTTGATCCCAAGGGCCATCAGAAAACGTGCCAACGTTGGGGTACGCGATTTGTCTATACCTGCGATGAGATTCTGAGCAGATTTCTCCTTAAACCCTTCCAAGGTAAGCAGTTGCTCAGTGGTTAGCGTATAGATATCCGATGGACGGGTCACGAATCCACTCTCAATCAGCTGCTCGACAACCCGACTCCCCATCTCGCCGATATCCATAGCAGGTTTGCTCACGAAGTAGGCAATTCGACGCTGCGCCTGGGCTGGACAAGCTTCCTGATTTGGACAGCGAACCGCGACCTCACCCTCTACGCGCACCACGGGCGTTTCACAGGCAGGACACATCCCTGGCATCGTCCAAGGGGTGGAGTCCTCAGAACGGCCGTCAGGCAGCACTCGCACCACCTTAGGAATGACATCGCCGCCCTTTTCAATGACCACCCGATCCCCAACACGAACATCCTTACGCGCCACTTCTTCCTCGTTATGAAGCGTAGCACGTGCGATGGTGCTTCCGGCCAGTGTAACTGGCTCTAGCTCCGCTACGGGCGTCAGCGTGCCGGTACGGCCCACCTGGACCGTAATCTCACGAACCGTAGTCTCCGCCTGCTCCGCTGCAAACTTGTAGGCTATGGCCCATCTGGGGTTTTTGGCTGTGCTGCCTAGAATTCGTTGCGACTCGAGGTTATCGACCTTAAGCACCACCCCATCGATGTCGTAATTGAGCTTAGGACGAAGTTCTGCTACGTGATGCAGAAATCCCGTGATCTCCTCTCTCGATTGACAGAGAGCCCGCGCCTCTAGAGTGGGAAGCCCCATCTGCTGGAGGTAGTGGTGCACCTCATGTTGCGACTTGAGGATCATCTGACTGTTCTCGGCAATGCCGTAGACGACGATATCGAGTCCGCGCTTTGCCGACTCTCTCGGATCAAGAAGTTTTAGCGAACCGGCAGCGGCGTTACGCGGATTCGCCCAAGGCTCTTCCCCGTTTTCTTCCTTCTGCTCGTTAAGCGCCTGAAACGTCTCCTGCCGCATAAAGACTTCGCCTCGCAGAACGAGTCGATCCGGCAGAGCCTCGCCATAGAGTTGCAGGGGAAGTGACTTAATCGTCCGCACATTCGGCGTGATGTCATCGCCTTGTCGTCCATCACCTCGAGTAATGCCCTGAATAAATTTCCCCTTCTCATAAATTACGGAGCACGCAATGCCATCCATTTTGAGCTCAGCAGAAAATTCGACCTTGTCGCTCTCAAGGGTCTTTTGACAACGCTTGATGAAGTCACTGATCTCCTCTTCCGAGTAGCAATTAGCCAAAGAGAGCATGGGCACATGGTGCTTGACCGTTTGGAATCCCTTCGTGAGGCCCTCACCGACCCTTTGCGTGGGGGACGTCGATAGAATCCAGTCAGGGTGCTCCAACTCGATCGTCTCAAGCTTCTTCAGAAGCAGATCAAATTCGTGATCGGTGATTATCGGATCGTGATCCACGTAGTAGCGTCGATTATGTTCCCAGATCACCTGACAGAGAGTTTCGTAGTCTTCGTAAGTAATCATTGTACGTGAAAGGTAAGGTCAAAGATGGTTGTTGAGAGAGGAGGGAGCTCTGTTTTGAGTCCGATAGGATTCCCCCATGGCCCCTTCAGAACATCTATTTGACCGCCATATTTTCCCGATCCTCCGTAGCGCGGATCATCCGAGCTAAAGAGTTGTTTCGCTTCGGTCACGTTGCTCAGGTAGATGTTGTAATCGGAGTAGTAGTTCGGCGTGAAATTGTGCACACAGAGCAGCTCTCCGGCAGTACTTTTACGTCGGTAGCTGATCACTGAGTTCCCGTGATCACTGAAGTCGACCCACTCGAAGCCCTCCGGCGAGAAATCCCTTTCCCAAAGTTGGGAGTGATCCAAGACGAATCGATTGATATCGCTCACCAGAAGCTGTATTCCCCGATGAGAGGGGAAGTGGAGAAGAAGCCACTCGATTTCGGCTGCCGCATCCCATTCGTTCCACTGCCCAATCTCCGTCCCCATAAAAATGAGGTTCTTTCCTGGCTGGCAAGCCTGATAGGTAAGGAGGAGGCGCAGGTTGGCAAATTGCTGCCACATGTCGCCTGGCATCTTGCTTAGTAGACTCTTTTTACCGTGAACAACTTCGTCGTGAGAGAGCACCAGGGTGAACTTTTCGGAGAAGGCGTAGAGGAGTCCGAAGGTGAGCTCATTTTGATGATGACTCCGATGCACGGCATCGCGTTCGAAGTAGCGAAGCGTGTCGTTCATCCACCCCATGTTCCACTTCAAGTCGAATCCAATGCCGCCATCATTCACGGAGGTGGTGATTCCTGGAAAGGAGGTCGACTCCTCCGCGATGGTCAGTACACCGGGATATCGCTCGTGAACGACGCTATTGAGATGTTTTAAGAACTCGATCGCCTCTAGGCTTTCGTTCCCGCCGTGTTTGTTTGGAATCCACTCACCTTCTTCTCGACCGTAATCGAGATAAAGCATGGAAGCGACAGCGTCTACACGGAGTCCATCGATATGCATTTTATCGAACCAGTAGAGCGCGTTTGCGATGAGGAAATTGGAGACTTCAGGTCGACCGTAATTAAAAATGAGTGTGCCCCAGTGAGGGTGGTCACTCTGTTTCGGATCGGCATGCTCATAAAGGGCCGTTCCATCAAACTCTGAAAGGGAAAAATCGTCCCTTGGAAAATGCGCCGGCACCCAGTCGAGTATCACACCGATGCCATTCATGTGGAGCGTATTGACAAAGGCCTGGAAGTCGCGTGGCGTTCCGAATCGACTGGTCACTCCGTAGAAACCGGTGACCTGATAGCCCCACGAGGGATCATACGGATGCTCCATGACGGGCATGAGTTCCACATGCGTAAAGGCCATCTTCTTGCAGTAGTCCACCAACTGATCAGCTAACTCAGCGTAAGAAAACCAGTGGAAGCCCTCGCGCTTACGCCAGGAACCTAGATGCACCTCGTAGACGTTCATCGGCTGCGCCTGATCTCGCCTCTCCTCGCGCCTCCGGATCCACGCATGGTCGTCCCAATCGAACGCGTCGACATCGGCCACCACGGCACCCGTCTTGGGACGCATCTCGAAGGCCTTGCCGTAAGGATCTGACTTGAGAAGAAGGTCGCCCTCTTTCGTATGGACCTCAAACTTGTATTTCTGGCCCTCGCTTAGGGCTGGAATAAAGAGTTCCCACACGCCGCAGACCCCAAGGGAGCGCATCGCATTGACCCGCCCGTCCCAGTGATTGAAATCACCCACGAGCGCGACAGACACAGCGTTCGGCGCCCAGAGGGCAAAGCGGACACCAGTTACCCCCTGGTGGATGGTCACCGTCGCCCCCATCACGCGATAGAGCTCGTAGTGACACCCCGAAGCAAAGAGATGCTGGTCGAGTTCGCCAAAGGAGGGCGTTATCGCATACGGGTCGTAACCTAGGAGTCCATTTGCGTGATAAACCTTATAATCTTGAAAGGTCACATTGCCAGATACAATAACCTCAAAGACGCCCGCATCGTGCACCTTCGTCATCTGCACCGCTTGTCCACGGATCATCACAAACAGTGAGTCTGCACCCGGACGGTAGAGGCGAATGACCTTATGACCTGTTGGACCCGGTTGGAGTCCGAGCAGATGATGCGGATCGTGCGAATTTCCCTCGAGCAGAGTATGCAAGGTATTTGGTAGGGGTAGACGCTCTTTCTTTGTGGACGCTAAGCTTATCATTTTTCGAACCGATCCAGCTCTGCTCGCTCTCCTTGCGCAATTGAAAGATGGCTGCCGGCGTCCTGCCGCACACCATTAACTCGAAATCTTTTTATCTCCTTAGGGAGGACAAGTGACAAAGTGCCGCTCTTCGTTGCCTCCAAGGCGACCCGACGCAGCTTTCCACTACGCCACTCCATATCGAGGACTCCCCACTTCGTACGCAGTCCCAAGGCTCGACCCGATTGCAACTCCCGGGTAATGCCAGGAACAAGTGAAAGAGCACCCTCCGTCTCTTGCAGTAGCAAGGATCTGATGAAAGTACCGCCTTCCGTCAATAAGAGCAACGGCACCTCTGGCAACGTCACTGGAATACCTTGGAGAAGTGGATCAGCGGTCTGAGGAACCAGTATCCCTGAAAATCCAGCCTGAAAGAGGTGGGCTAAGTTTTTCGAGAACAAAGTCCCTTCTTGACTAGGTGTATGCTGTGACAGATGAAACCAAAACGGAAGGATCTCGGCGAGAGTATTGCGGCGCTTTACCCCTTCCCAATCTTGCTTATGGTGATCGCCAAAGGCGATTCGCTCCAAAGCCGGTGGCGTGTAGATCTCTTGCGAAGTGCCAAGAAGAAGCTCTGTTTCCATCGGCCCCTTCTCGGCGACGAGCTGCGCCCCATCGGCCGTGGCATGGATCCGATAGCGGAAGAAGCCATCTGCTGTTTTGCCCCACACACGAATATGACCTTTTTCGAGGTCCTGCTGGAGGGTGAACTCCTTGACGGGACCTACCACCGGGTAATCTCTCACTGCTAAGGTCTCCCCTTCCAAGGAGCGTAGCTCGAGTCGGGTGGGATAAGCCCTCACAACAAGGGCACTGCCTGGAAGAAGCGCGGAGCTTCCTGGCAAGTGGGAAAAAGGACAAAAACGTTGTGCAATGGATATATGGCTCATAGCGGGCGGAAGTATCGCATATTTCCCCTTTTTTTGCTCCAGCCATTAACTTTGATCAGGCCAATCCCATTATAATAATATGGATAAAACCATTTCAACGCAGAGACGGGAAGGTCGCAGAGGCGCGCAGAGAGAGCTTCACGGTTATCCACAAATAAAGCCCACGAAG
>JBFIDQ010000122.1:0-8434 GCA_041603795.1 Chlamydiales bacterium | reverse complement strand
GCCGTTGCCGACGACGCGGAAGCCCGCCGTCCGGTTGTCCGGCGACCACGCGATGCGAGTCGGCGCCCAGGAACCGTCCTGGTATCGCTTGTAGGAGTTGACCGTCGGGGCATAGAACACCATGAAGTCCTGGACGTGAGCCATCCAGCCGCCGAGGAACCAGCGGAACAGGTCGGTGCGATCCGATCCGGATGCGAAGGAGTTCGTGCCGTGTTCGCCGTTCCACAGGCTCAGGTGGAGGTGACAGCTGCTGCCCGCCTCCTCGGCGTGGGGTTTCGCCATGAAGGTGACACTGACGCCGCGGGCGTCGGCCAGCTCCTTCATGCCGTGCTTCATGATCGAGTGACGGTCGGCCATGGTCAGGACGTCGGCGTACCTGATGTTGAGCTCGTGCTGGCCCCTGCCCCACTCCCCCTTCGAGTTCTCGACGGGGATGCCGCTGCGGCGAAGGGCCCGCCGCGCCTCGCCGACATAGGGCTCGACTCGTGATCCCTGCAGGATGTGATAGTCCTCGATGTACCACCCGGCGGGGTCGAGCCCCATGAAACGCTTGTCGTGCGCCTGGCGATACGAGTCGGTGTACAGGTAGAACTCGAGCTCTGAGGCTGCGCTCACCGCGTGGCCGAGTGCCTGGGCGCGGGCGAGCTGGGCGCGCATGATGGAGCGGGGTGCGACCGCGACGGGCGCATGGGCATCGTCGTCGCAGACATCGCAGAGCACGAGAGCCGTTCGCTCGGTCCAGCCGGCACGGCACAGCGTCGTGAGATCGGGCACCAGATGGAAGTCGCCGTACCCGAGCTCCCAGTTGGCGTAGCGGTAGCCGGGCACCGGCTCCATCTCCATGTCGACGGTGAGGAGGTAGTCGCAGCCGTGTGTGCCGTGATCGAGTGCGTCCTCGACGAAGAACTCGGCGTCGAACCGCTTCCCCATCAGCCGCCCGTAGTGATCGGTGAACGCAACGATCACCGTGTCGATCTCGCCGCTTTGTGTCGCGGTGCGGAGTTGGCCGGGCGTCATCGTCAGATGATCTCCTTTTCGGCCTCCTGCATCAAAGCGATGGCCTCCTCCGGCGAGTTCGCGACGAGGCGATGGCGGCTGTGGAGCCAGAAGTACACGAACATGCCGGCGACGAAGACCGCCGTTCCGTACACGCCGTTGCGGTTTCCTTCGAGGGCAACGGTTCCGGCCAAGGCGATCAGCGACACGATGAAGCCGACCCATCCGCCGACCACGCCGAGCGGGCTCAGGTAGGGCCGCTCCATGTTCGGCCGCTTCCGCTTCCACACGATGTAGGTCAGCATCACCAGGGCGTACGAGATCGTCGCCCCGAACACCGCCATCGTCAGCAGGGCAGCGCCGAGGGGGCTGTCCGAACCGGCCTGGTCGAGGACGAGGGTGATGACGAACCCGATCACGGCTCCGAGGAGCAGGGCCCGATGCGGGGTGTGCCTCGATGAGACCTTCGAGAGCTCCCTCTGTCTGTAGAGCCTAATCCCTTTTCTTCTTCCAAAAGAGACCTTGTGATCCATTGCTAATCTAACAGCATGATCAACCAACTCTTCCTGTCCAAGAAGCGAGCGCTCCCTTGGCTTCGGTGTGTATTGAGCCGCGCTCTGAATAGGGCAGGTCAAATAGGAGTGCGCATCGCCGACCGATTCCTGCCCAAAGAAGAGATGATGAAGAAAGGAGCCCATGGTTGCCACGTATAGCATGTAAATATTTTATAGCACCCCTAACAACCCTCAACACCCTGTTTTTTATAAAGAACAAATAAATACAAAAAATGTTTATAATAAAAACGAAGACCTAAGGAGTCTATTATTTTAATCAGCTCATAAATTAAAATTGAGGAAATATCATGTTTAGTTTGAGAGATGTAGCGATTTTTTTCGCTGGTGCCGAGGTGTTTCATACATTGAGCCACCTCTTTTTATGGTGGGCTAATTTACTGCCTATAGCAACACCAATTGTGACCTTGACGCCGGGGCTTAATGGTTTAGCCATCCTGGTGAATGCCGCTATTGCAGCTGGCCTGATTTGGTTCGTTTACAAGAAAAGCTAGCAACATTCTCCAATGTCGTATGGGAGACGTAGGCCGTTTTTTCGTCCGGCTCCCTTCAGCTTCTGTAATTTGCAACCTTCGCGGAACCCTATGGGTAAACCCTTGTTTTTGCGAATGCGATGGCTTCCTGCTCACTGGGTCTCTTTTTAAGATCGAAGATCGTCTCTCCTGACAAGTCGGCATACAGATCCAAGCCCGTCAGTGTGGTTCCATAGATCCCAGGATGTCCGCTCGAAGCGTTACACCAGTATAGGTTTTCCCAAGGAGTTTTCGGACTCAATCGATCTATTCCCATATTATGAGGCGTTATTTGTGCCCCGTAGCAATTCCCAAATGGGGCGTGACAAAATTGCTCATTGTTTTTTGGTGTACCCGTCAAAGTCAATTTCAGATGTTTTCTGAAGTTGGGAACATATTTCTGTTCAATAAGATCGAGGAAGCGGTCACGGATCTCCCCAACGCGCTGTTTCGCCTTTTCAGGGCTCTCTTTCTGTAGCTTGTCGAAATACTCATAGCTCACTAGGGTCCCACACTCAATCGTTTGACATCCTTTTGGAGCGGACGTTGCATCCGAAGTTCTAAGCGATGGAGTAGAAATGAAAAGCCATGGGTTATCAAACTTGCCGGCCATCTGCTCTTTCCACATCTTGTTCATGTCCCACTGCTCAAGGTGCCAGATGTTAAAGGAGCCAAAGCCATGGTCGCGAAGATCGATACCCTCGACTCCGAGGTACAGCGTGAACGAGGATGGGGAGTATTGGTAAGAGAGCGCGGGAAGGTAGGACTTGGGGAACTTCTCCCGCCCAATCATGTGTGAGGCTTTCTGGGGATCCATATTACATAGATAATTCTCACCTCGAAAGGTCTTACCATCCGCTGTTTGGACGCCCACTATTCGACTCCCCTCGCTGTCGATATCAACAACTTCGGTCTCATAGTAAATATGACACCCCTCTTGTTCTTGGATGAATTCCGCGATGCGATTCGTAAAAAACTTGAAGTGCTTCGTCGGATAGTAAGCTCCTTCGTTGTAGCCCGAGAGTAAACTCACGTAAGCGAATAAAGAGAGCTCGTTGGGAGGAGCTCCAAAATCCCCCGCATTTGCACAAAGGGCAGCTTGCACCTCTCTCCCCAACTGACACTGCTGAAAGAGGTCCTGAAGAGTATCATCCTTATATTTCATGAGTGTCGGGTACTTAAACTTGGCTATCCACGGATCCCACCAATGAAATTTCGTTGGAAGGCTACGAATGCAGTCCCTAATCTCACGGATTATTGAGACGAACTTTTCAATGTTAGATCGTTCGCCAGGATAGGCTGCATCGAGGTTATCTACCAGCTTGTCAAAGCCATAGGGAATTTTGACCCGAGTTCCATCTGGCAGAGCGGCGTGATCGTAACCCTCTGGATCAAAGGCTTGAAAGGTTATCTCCTCATGCAATCCGAGGTGCTGGAGAAACTGATAGATGGCCTGCCCAGGAGCGCACCCCCAAATATAATGAACCTCTGCAGAAAAGGAAAAACCATCCTGGCCAAAGGTATGCGCATATCCACCTGGGGTGTCATGAGCCTCGAGGAGGCAAACACGTTGCCCTGCCTTTGCGAGAAGCGCTCCTACGGAGAGAGCAGCCATTCCCGCCCCAATGATCACATAGTCATAGGTTGGATTTCCCGCATATAAAGCTTCCTGCTCTTGAAGTCGCTCATTTGTCAGCGCACCGCTGCTTTTCTTCGCCATGGTATGGGTCCGTCTTCTGTTTTCCCCACCTTAAAGGGATGAGGCTAATTTATCGAGACAAAGTGCCTGGTTTTTTGTTAATCAGAGATGATCTGTAGTCAAATTCAGCATATTGTTCCATAAAAGCGATCGCCAAAATCCCCTAAACCGGGGACTATGAATTTCTGGTCGTTAAGTCGCTCGTCCATAGCGAGTACTTGAACACGCATACTTGGAAAGGCCTTCAGCAAGGCATCTCTTCCATCTGGTGCACCAACGATCCCAGCAAAGGAGATATATTCCTCTGGCACTCCGGCGTTCACCAACAACTCCACAGCCTGAATGGCGGTACCACCCGTTGCAAGCATAGGGTCGAGTATGATGACGCGATCCTCGGATTCCATCGGCGGCAGATTCTGATAGTAACAGTTGGCTACCGCCGTAATCTCATCCCGCTTAAACCCAAGTATGCCCACCGGGGCGTCCTCCAAAATGGTCATAAACGCTGGGAGCATGGCGAGACCGGATCGTAAGATCGGCACGAGAACGATCCGGTGCGCCAGAGTCCTCCCCATAGCCTTTCCCATTGGCGTCTCAATGGAAACTTCCTTAAAAGTGAGCTCGCGCACAATTTCGTCCACAAGCAACCGGCTCAACTGCTCTGCTGCTCGACGAAAAGAAGCCATCCCGGTTTCTCTGTCGCGTAGCTGACTTAAAAACACGTCTTTCATACCGGCCATGGGAGCTCCAAATTTTTAACACGATGCCCTATACGGCCACTATGGTTCCATTTTCTCTATTTTGCTATACATTTTTAAGACTAGCAAAGGAAATGTAATGGACCCATCTGAGCAAACACGCACCCTCTTTCATGCTCTCGAACAACAAGACTGGCATACGGTTCGAACGATGATATCCGACGATTTTCACTATCTAGGGCCGACGCCAGATCCTTTTGATAAGGAGACTTGGCTCGACTTTCAGATGGCTGTACACGCAGCCTTCCCTGACTGGCAGTACAACCTCCAGGAGGTGACACAAAATGGCAACCGCGTCGACATCAAGGTGCACATCACAGCGACCCACACAGACACCCTGACTCTTCCTCTTGAGAATGTTCCGCCGCTTCCAGCGACGGGTAAACAGATCGAGCTTCCCATAGAGACTGCCCACCTTGAGTTTACCAACGGAAAAATAAGTAAGCTTGTCGTTGATCAACAACTTTACGGCAGCCTATCTGGTCTGCTGTCCCAGCTAGGTATGGAGTAATGTACCAAGATAGAGCAGAAGCAGCGCACCTACTGGCCGAGCAGCTGGAAAAGTGGAACGAGGCGAACCCCGTCATTCTCGCCCTCCCAAGAGGAGGGGTCCCCATGGGAAAAATCATTGCTGATAGGCTCGGAGCTCCTCTCGATGTCGCTATCGTACGCAAATTGCGCCACCCAGCCAGTCGTGAGTACGCAATAGGAGCCATCGATGAATCGGGTGAGGTGACGATTCCCCATCCAGATGCCCTACTTGGCGTATCCCATGAGCTCTTTGAAGAGGAAAAAGCACGCCAAATGGCGCTCATCAGAGAACGCCGAAGGCGTTACAGGATGGCGAGACCTGATCTGGATGGACGAGCGGTAATTCTTGTCGATGACGGAGTAGCTACAGGTTCGACTCTCATGGCCGCCTTGAAGTGGGTGAGGCGGCAAGGAGCTGTGAAGGTAGTAGTGGCCATTGGGGTTGGACCGAGAAGCACAATTGCAACTATGGCGGAGCTGGCCGATGAGGTGGTCTGTCCGATGACGCCAGCCAATTTTGAAGCGGTTGGGCAGTTCTACATGGATTTCGGCGAAGTCAGCGACGAAGAGGTTATGGCTATTCTTGGAGCGGGCTGAGCTCTCCGCGCTTCGCCAGTGACAAAAATCTTTGGCGATCAACCCCATTTTTCAAGTTGTTTCGGTATAAATGAAAGTTAGGGAACTTTTTTCTTCCCTTCCCGTTGTTTACTCTCGCCGCGATACCTCTCCTGCTGTTCTGCTACTAGCCTACGAGCGCTCTTTCCAACATGCTCGAGCAGGACAGCGTATTGCCCGAAATGGTGAGCGAGTCCTTTTGGGTCGGCAGGCTGAAGACAGCGCCCACAACATCCCGAAGTGACCTCAAACAATCGGATCCGCTTCCTCAGGCTTGCTCCATAGCTATAAAGAGCGTTAGCCGTAGTTTCCCTATTCGTAAGTAGGCAGTAGTGGAGTGGGGTGAAACGTAGTAGTAGAGAACGTTCCCCAGAGCCGATGGTAACAGAAACCTCAACCGGCTTATCCTTTTGAACTTTCAGAGAGAGCAACTCCCGCACAAGAACGCCCTTCCTCGTTTCAATGGCAATCTGAATCGCTGAAGTCAGAACGGTATGTGAGGGGCGCTCAAGGCTCACTTGCGCATTC
Organism: Chlamydiales bacterium; assembly: GCA_041603795.1. Taxonomy (GTDB): domain Bacteria; phylum Chlamydiota; class Chlamydiia; order Chlamydiales; family JBFIDQ01; genus JBFIDQ01. Next base: position 2,223 of record JBFIDQ010000122.1, on the reverse strand, counting down.
AAATCAGCTCGGTACTCGTGCAAGAGCTTGGCATACCTGAAGTCACCGGATAAGTCAGGTATCGAGGCTAATTGGTGCACTGGACGCATTCCCGCACTATTTCGTGTTGCCCTCTTATATTTTGATGCATCGAATCGACCGATCACCTGATTTGGACAGGCACCGGCGGCTAGGTCCTTTTGAAGCTGAGATAAATCCCGAGCGTTGATGTGCCGCGAAATCGCCGTCCAGCATTTCTCCTGACCAACAACGTCCGTAGTGGGGTCTGGAACAATGAGTTGTGATGAAGTGAAAAAGCGCGGCAATCCAATTTTAGAGGTGGGTGTGGACTTGTTGCTAGAAGCTGGAGTCGATTCTTGTGTAGATGGAAGAGAGATGTTATTTAGGTCCCAATCATCTGAGCTTTCACTATGAAATAGAGAAGTACCTTCGATAAATGAGTTCACCTTCTCCCTAAGCCCAATCGGCTTCCCAACATCTTCAAGTTCCCGTCGAATACGAACCCCTTTACGCGGACTGGGAAGTGGAAAAATTATTTTTTCACCGCTTGATCGAGGAGATGAGTTTCTTGACGGCTCCCGGGAAGTTTCTGTGGTGCTGGGGAGTGATACCTCGAGTAAACGTTTAATGCGCGGCTCCGTCTCCGTAGACAACTTAGTCGACCCCGTACTCGAACGCCTACCCTTTCCAGGTTTTATCGCCTTCCGCGCTCTCTCATTCTGCAACGCAGTCGACCCCGTACTCGCATGCCTATTGTGTCCAGGCGTAGGCTTACGCACCCCCCTATACGGAGGTTCAATTAGAGAGATTTCCAATGGCGGCAATGCCAAAGCAAACATACCTAGTAGCGAACTCGACGCGATGAAAAATAGATATATATAAATTTCTACAGTCATACAAACTCAATATTTAATTTCGTTACAACTGTAGCCATAATAGCCTCACAGCCATTTAAGGCAACTGGTGAACTACTCGCCCCTAGAGGGAGCGACGAGTTCACGTTAGAGAATGGTGCAACAAGCCCCTTGTGGCTTTGGTTTTCTTTTCAATTTGGGGCAGTCGACGAAGGTTACCCGTTCTAGGTTCGGTGCTGCACCAACCTCCGTGAGCTGCGCGCAATCTTCAACGAACAATTCCCGCGCAATTCGCATGCTGCCAATCCCTGTAAGGCTAGGGAGGAGTTTAATGGACAGGAACTCTACATGATTCAAACCCCGGTAAGCCTTCGTTGCCATGTCTTCGAAGGAGCGACAACTCCAAACTTTCAAAGACCCAATTCTTCCCACCGCCTCAAAGCGCTTGAGGGCGTCACAGCGTGTCACCGAAACCTGGCGTGCGCCGCCTACCCCACCTACGTTCGTGAGGCTTGGCAGATTATCAAGAATGATTTCACTCGTGTATTCAGGCCGCTCGTCAGTCTTACGCGAGTCTCCAATACGGCCAAGACCTGTAATTCCGAAGCAATATCTTATTGATACCTTTTGCGCCTGAGACAGGTGAGGAACCTCCTTCAAGCTATGACAACGATAAAGTGAAACCTCTTTGACCTCCCACCTCACATCAAGGTCTTCAATCGGACAGCTTCTGATATCTATCGTTTGCGCTTCAGAAATAGGTCCAATGTCCTCCAAACAATTGCACCTTTCGAGAAGTAGATCTTGAACATTGGGCATCCATATTCGTTCTAGACGTTTGCAGGAGCGCACATCGACCGATCTCGCTATTTGAGCATGCAAATAAGGAAGATTGTCGCATTGTCTAACTTCCACCTTCATGGCATTGTCCAAACGATCTAGGCGTTGCAATTGGTGGCATTCCGTAAGAGAGAGTACCTCTAATTCCGAGACCCCTGGCAGCGACTGCAAGTCGCTATCAAATATCCGCAGTTCTTTGAGCTTTGGCATGCAGTACAGTCGGAGACTTGAAACCTGGCTGTGTTCAACAGCAAGATAGGTGAAATTCGACAGTGCTGGACCGAATGCCTCCAGTTTCTCATCCAATCCAGCCTGAGTCTGCGCTCTGAAGCTCGCTCCTGTTAGGCGTTTGCGGAGCGCGGGCGAAAATTCCTTTAGGTCATAGAAAAATCGGCATTCGATCTGAGAAATCTGGGTATTTTCTTCGACCGTTTTTAGGTACTTGGGGTCGCCCAGAATTACTCTGTCCACTCGCTCGTAGTGCGCGAGGATGTCAACGATATCCTCGACCATAAAATATTCGACTCTT
>JBFIDQ010000121.1:0-8506 GCA_041603795.1 Chlamydiales bacterium | reverse complement strand
ATCTACCCACCCGCCGTCGCGGGCTACCACTCCCATTGCCTAAGTCGCGGCTCATAGCATCAACAACTTTTTACACACTGTATTAGGTGCCCGGGCTGCTCCTGCAGCCCCCAGATCACCAACCCCAAACTAAAGTGCCTCTACTATCAAGTTTTGACTGGTAAAATCGCCCTGGCATAGGATCTAATCACAAAGGAAAATGACTCACATTAGATTTACATCTATTGATACATATTGGAAAATCGCTTAAACTTTCTCAAAACACCGGGTTAGAATTTGCCATAATTACACGAAACAAATATTAGCAACCACCGAACTCAATTTATTGATTCTTGTTTAGTTGAACACTTTGTGACCCAGAATCCATTCGACAAGCGCCGAAGCATTCACATCCTGGCCCCTCAAGATTCACTGTTTAAGAAAATCGCTGTACGGGTCGTTGCCCTTGTTTCCCGGCTCCTTGGTGACAGATGGCTGATTACGTTCGATCACGAAACGATCGAGAGCATTTATCTTGAATCCAAGCGGATTGTTGATGAGCAAAACCAAGATTGTAGGGCAACAAGGGCTCAAATACGTGAGCTAGAGGCACAGGTTGACCAACTAAAAAAGATAGTTCGTGCTAAGAGTACTGCCACTAGGGCAGCGACCACCCACACGCCTCCATCGATTCACCAACCCCGAGTCTATTCGTCGGCACGCCAACCGCATTCTGCCCAAGAGACTAATCATAATATCGTAAGAATTCAAAACACCCGCACACAAATAATTTTCCGGTGCTCCAGCCTAATCCAACAGGTGGCAGACTCTAGTCAGGACCAGCGTGCCAAGAAGGCTCTGCTACAGATTAATGCAGAGTTGGGCAGCCTCGTGACCCGACCAATTGAGCCGCGCGCCTTGCAAAATCCCAAGCAAGATTCGAATGAAACTATCGGGCTTATCCGCAGCAGATTGAGTACTATCGCCTCAAAGCGTTCGACACCGGAGATTCAACAGGCTTTCAAGCAATTAGTTCAAAGAATGAGCAGCTTGTAGTCAATCTTTCTTCGCTCGATGGGTATTGCCTGGATGATGACCGCAAGGTACGTCACTTCAAAACCCGTTTGAGAGCGGAACGATAGAGAATACCCTGACTGCATGCGAACTATAGCTAACACGCTAACTTGAAGAACTATACGCTCTTGAAAAGCGCCTCTTGTTAGTGATAAACTGTATTACACAAGACATCCGGAAAAGCCTAAGGAGGAAATTAGCATGGAATGGATGACCTATATCTTTGATTTCGCGGTAATGATTTGGAACCTCCACTGGTCGGTGCCTTTAATTCTGATTTTTTGCATAGGCTGGCCTCTGGCCAATTGGTCTCTTCAACGCAATCCCAGCGTAATTGCTAATGGCTTTATGAGCATAGACAAGGGAAAGGAGTTGGCGCCTGAAGTCTTCGGAAACCCCGACAAAGATGAACCTGATCCCAACGATCGTGAATAGAAAATCTCATACCTTGCATTCAACAAGTGTGGCAGCAACCCAAGTTGGATCAGGGTCGCTGACAAAAAGATGAGAGCCATTCACTAACTCGAGGCTGAGAATTTCTGTTTTAAGGGGACCTCTAAGGTAGTGCAGCAAGCTCACTACATCCACAGAGTCCGAAAGCGCCTCCCAACAGCGCGTGCGATAGGAAGCATAGTCCCCTGTTTCCAGCACTTTGAAGCAGGCTTCGATTTCAGATCGGGCAAACGCGAGACCTTCATCACCAACCCCTATAGGATTCTCTTGCCCGTAAGCGAGTCCGTGGTGGCAAAGGTCAGACGTACCTACGAGAATTTCTCCGTTAGTCAGGGACTCGAGCTCCTCAATTCCCGGCAAAGTCTCTGGAGAACCCGCTACCAGAGATGGATAGAGCAAGATCAGCTCTGGGACGCTTCCTCCTCTTCGTTTTGCAGCTTCGTTATAGAGAAACTCAAAAGCATCTAGAGAAAATTCCTGGTCGAGCAACCCTGCTGGAGCAGACTCCTTCGTAAAGATTCCTCTACAAGAATCTCCAACCAGAGATTTCCCATCTCTTTCCCTCTTTCGCGCTCTAACAAGATTTTCATTGAGAGAATGGGATACGCCGAGGGCGATTACGCGATCTGACCCGCTTTCAATACAGGCGTGAACAACGGACGCAGCCATTGGGCCACATACGCCTATTGATGCGTGGGGGAAAATAGCGGCTCCTCCTGCCAGCAGGGTGTCAGAAACATCCCAACCTCGTCCGATTTCCAATATTTCTGTAATTTGTACAGCAGATAGAGCGTCCCGCTCAGCTTGATATGTCTCCTTCCAAGAATGCTTCGCCTCAATCATTCATTTCGCACCTAATAGCTTGGGTGTAGTTTATAGAAGAGGCCGTTCAATTTCAATTGAATACCGCGCAAATGGCTTATGATTTTGCTTGTCAAATAATCCTCACAGGTCCTATAATCCGTTCCCACCATGAAAATTGTAATTGTAGGCACCAGTGGGTGTGGGAAGACCACGCTCGCCAGACGAATTGCGGATGAAGTCGAGGCTCCTTTTTTCGACATGGATGACCTCTATTGGCTTCCTGGCTGGGTAGAGCGCACAAAGGAAGAGGCGGAGGTTCTCTTTCGCGAGGTTGTGGATCGCGACCGATGGGTATTAGCCGGTAACGGCTCAAACTATCGCGAACTCGTCTGGTCTCGTGCGGATCTCATCATCTGGATCGACCTCCCACTACATCTACTCCTCTGGCGCGCCCTAAAGCGAAGCTTACGACGGATTTGGACAGGCGAGCCCTGCTGCAACGGCAACATTGAAACCTTGAGTCGACTTTTCAGCCGCAACTCCATCTTCACCTGGATCCTCGGAAGTTACTGGCGACGGAAGCGCAACTATACTGCGACACTTCCACTTACTGGAAAAGGTGTACGCGTGACCACAACCTCTTGTTGCATAAGATCCCTACTCTCCCAGATTCAAGACAAGCCTTCACTACTCTAGTAGAGGACTGAGCTCCACCTTCGGGAAACGATTCGAGCGAACTCCGGCCGACCATCGGAATAGCCCACAGACATCAGTGCTTGCTGCCAAACTGTTCCTAAAATATTGGACATAGTTGCCCATTAGGTAATTCGCTCTCCGTTGATAGCGAAAGCTCGCTGCAACTGGAGTCCTGGTTGAGCAGTCCCAACCGTAGTCGCTCAGTCCGTTCACACAATATGGACTTGACCTTTTGATAAGGGGTCCATCGACTGATCTCCGAGTCGAATAATCTTGCCTGAATGTTTCGCGCGGCGTTTTCGTCCGCTTGCAACACCTCCCCGTCTAGACAGTAAAATGAATCCCCTTTTCGTTTCCCTGATAGGGATCCGCTTCGTGAATCCATTTGCGAGGTATAAGCAGCGTTGACGAGAACAAGCGTAGAACCTCTACGCTGAGATACAATTTCTAATGCTTTGGCGATAACGCCCTTGGTCCATGACGAGAGGCGGCGTGTCACATCTTTGCCAAATTTTTTGCCTGCCATTGGGGCTGTCAGATCCTCTGCGGCAATCGTCCCAGCTTTATCTACCACTGCATGGGTCGCCTTGAACACAGTGTCTTTAATTTGTGCGTCGATCTTATTTTTTCGCCGATTCAGCTTCTTGCGACCCAAGTTATTCTTTTTGATCGCCTGTCCCTTCTTTTTGTGGGACTTGGCTTTGGCGATGGAGCGCAATTTGTGTCGGCACTGGTACTTCAGCTTTAAAAAGTCGGATTCCGAGGTGAGCAGGTCTCCTAATCGCTCCCCGTGGTGCTCTCCTTGTGAATCCACATAGACTTCTGTATACCCCTTGTCTACGCCAATTATTTCGGTACCGCAGTCTTTTTTAGTCTCAACCTCTACAGAATAGTGCACTTCAACGCGCCCATCTCTCAAGATTAGGCGAAGAGTGCCTGTTGGAGGGCGCGTTGTATTGAGTGGAATCGTGATCCGTTGCCCTTTCCGCAAGCCGGGTATTTTGATCCAAGTTTTTCCAGCCAACTTGAAGGTCGTATAATTATCTGATCGTACGACGATCTGGTTATGCGTGCGATTATGGCCCCTAGAGTTAACTCTTCGCATCGTTCGCCGAAGAAACTTGTCCTCTGTCCATTGGTCTTGCCGCAATAGCTGGTAGAGGCGCTTTTGCTCCTCTTGGTCACTTGTGCGCTTCGCAATGGCTCGTCGCGCTCGCACCTTCGATGCCTCGCGGTTGGCTTTAATGTTCGCCATGGCATCACGAAGTGTTTCCTTCCAGGCATTGGCTGAGACAGAAAACTTGCGTCCCTCTTTTAACCACTGGTCTCGAATCTTGCGATCGCTTGAGGTAGCTCCCGCGATCGAACCAAACCTCTGCCAGACTTCATTTCGAATTTGTCCAAGTCGTGAGGCCTGCTCCAGGAGCTCAGCATATTTCCCCCCATTCAACCTATCACTGTAGGCAATACGTGTGACTTTCATGGTAAGGTTATCATTTTTTCTCGGCCTTATTTTCGGCTCTTAGGTCATTCTTGAGTAGTTTTTTATATCTCCTCAGGCCATATAAGCGACAGGAAAAAGTATGGACGATCGCAAGCAGATCCTCAATCATCTCTTGTTGTGGAGAAAGCGACTCTTGATTCACCACGACCAGTTCGCACCCATTTTCTCTTGCCATTCTGTCAAAGTAGTCAAACCCAAACCGGCACAGGCGATCTTTATGAGCAATTAGAAGTTTAGCAATGTTTCCCTGCTGCACTTCATCCATTAATGTGAGAAAGCGTTTCCGTTTGAAGTTCATACCGCCTCCAATCTCGGAGATCCAATTATCTACGGCGATACCGGATTGGCGGCAAAACTCCTCCATTGCGATGACCTGTCCCTCGAGATCATCTTTTTGGCTCGCACTTGAGACTCTACAATAGACAACGATCTTCCGTGGTTGAGATTGCCTGAGAAGACCGAGCGCTCTTCTCACATCCGATTCATCGTAATAGCGTTGCCCCGAAGGGAGCCTTTTCGCGTTAAGAACACCAGTCTCATCCCAGCGCCGAATCGTTTTTGCGCATCTTCCCACGCGTTTTGCAAACTCACTTATGCGATAAATCTTAGACATAACGTCCAATTATTTCACAAAGTGTCTAATGAATCAACTACAGTTGTTAGCTCCTTCGGATGTACAATTCCCGCCATAATCACCTCCTCAAAAAATATAGCCGTAAAATCTTTGTCGCAAGAAGAGATTGCACGGGTTGGGCAAAAAATCTGGCATAATGAATGCGGAGGCAGAGTCGATCAGCTGATCTATTGGAAAGAAGGAGAACAGTGGCCATCGGTCGGAATTGGCCACTTTATTTGGCCTCCAGAGACCTACCAAGGAGCTTTTAAAGAAGGCGAATTTCATACGCTCCTTTCTTACTTTGAGAAAGAAGGAGTGCAAATCCCAAAGTGGGCGAGTAAATACTCGCCTTGGGAAAATGAGGATGATTTTAATAAAGACATTAGAGGTCGACAGGAACTGCAGGAATTAATGCTGGCAACAATCCGTTTGCAGGCTGACTTCATAGTCAGTAGGCTTTACGACACCCTACCCAAGATCGTAGTAGGTTTGAAAAAGAAAGAGAGCTCTCGATTTATCTCAAATACGAATGAGCTTCTGAGTAGCTCCAACGGTACATTCGCACTCATCGATTACCTAAACTTCAAAGGGGCAGGTACGGCGGCACATGAACACTATCAAGGTCATCGGTGGGGCCTCTTACAGGTAGTCATTGAGATGAAAAACCGGGGTGATCCTGTTGATCGATTTATTGCTAGTGCGAAAAGAGTGTTGCAGAGACGTGTGACACACGCTGCTAGCCACCGTGATGAAGGGCGTTGGATTCCAGGCTGGTTTGCCAGACTCGACCGCTATCGGGCAGGGTAGAAAAACGTTAACTTCTCAGGCACTGAATAAGTGCTGAGGCAGCGATCAGGCGAAGCTGTGGGAAGGGCTCCTGTAGGGATCGCGTCAGGAAAGGGATCATTGTTTTATCGCCGATGTGACCTAGAGCCTCAAGGATTCGTTCCTTTTCCCAGCGAGACCCTTCCGGATAGATTTCAGTCAGTACCGAAAGAGCGCGACGATCGCGTCCCCAGCTGGCAAGCGTAAGCGCGCCTTGTAGGCGTAGTTTGCGATCGGGGTCACTGAGAAGAGCGTAGATCGCATCACGTGCGGCCTCGCTGCCCTCGGAGAGGAGAGTACCGGCTGCTGCAGAGGGCACGCCCCACTGCTGCGAAGTCAGAAATTGGCGTAGCGCCTCCTCCACCTCGGGATCTTTAAGAAGCGCCAGCGTATTGAGAAGTTTTAGGCGTACCGCCTGATCTCGTGCTGCGCGTTGCGGCGTGCGACTCGATACATCACTTTCAGCGATCCGAGCAAACGGCGCCTCGCCGGTAAACATCATAGCCTGTTGCGTCTGAAGAGTTTTCGAGATGACCCTTCGACACTCTGGCAGCAGTTTCCCGTGGGCCGCCAAAGTCTCGGCCGCTTTTAGTCTGATAAATACATCCTCATGATCGAGCAACTCGGCAACCTGCGGTAGGGCGCTCTCGCCAAGGTGACACAAAGCCGCTGCTGCCTTTCGTCGCAGGTTGGGTGTTGGGTGGTCGATCCACCCCTGAAGATCCTCTAGTGCCCCACTGCGTGCCTTTACCCAGGCAATTGCAATGGCCACCTCGGGATGTGGATCCTCACGCATTAGCTCCAGTGTAGGAGCAAGCCAGCCCAATGCCACCCAAGCGCTCGTACGTACGTCAGAATTGGAATCGTCTAATAGCGGATACAAAAGCGGCAGAAGATCAGCGCGATCGAAGTAATCCACGAGTCGACTTGCGAGGAGTCGGAGTCCAGCTCGCTCCGCTCGGACCAGTCTCTCCACTTGCTCCCTTGTTGGCTCCTCCGTCAGATTTATGATTCCCTGGAGTGCTGCCGAGCGTTCCTCTGCCGAGCGATTGACAGCTGCTAGGCTTTGCTCGAGGAGTGGACGGGCTTGTTGGATTTTCATCGATCCCGCCGCTTGTAGGGCGGCCATGCGCACACGCCACTCTCGGTCGCTTTGCGCTAAAGCCAACACCTCCTTTTGGAGAAGCGGATCGCGCATCCTACTAGCGATTTCAACAGCGGCCACACGTACATCCCTGTTTCTGCTCCGCATCGCCCCCACGAGGAGTTCCACTCCCCGCATATCTTGTCCCATCTGCGCCCCGATTGCCGCGTAGAATTGGACCGGTAGTGATCCGGACTGACTCCCCGCTCGGATCACTCCCCACGCAACGATTTCCAGTTGTTCGTCAGATAGTTCCCCCATTTCGCTCGCCAAGCGAAGAAGTTTTTGCTCGCGACCACCTGCCGCATAGGCCTTTAGTAGCGAATCGGGAAATTTTTCACGCGCAGCCTCAGCTTCCTTTTCTGCCGCACGGAAATCGCCTATGAGTAGGTGACCATCGACGCGAGAGGTCACATCTGTTGCTAGCAAGGAAGTTAGTGGAAAACAGCAAGCGAAAAGGAGTCCAATCATTGTGTGAGTGCAGTGACCGCCTCATATTGAGGCGCTCTTGTCGTTGCGAGCAGTTCGTAGAGAACCGTCTCCGTGCTACTTATCCGCACCCCTAGGTCACGCAGCTCACCGATCGCCGTCGAGTAGTCGTAGATCGAGCGTGACGCAGTTGCATCATTCAAGACCACCACCTCCTTACCCTCCTGCCGCAGATCGCGCGCCGTTTGGAGGACAGCGATGTGAGTTTCGAGTCCGATGATGATCCAGTGAGTCGCGGGCACCCCAAGTATCAGTGTTCGCAGCGCCTCCTCTTGCAACGGAGAAAATGCAGAGCGCATATGCACCATGCGGGGTTCGGGTATAGAGTTTAGCAGTGAAGAGTTCAGCTCTCCCGCCCCCTCCTCTGCAGTAACGACCGTAGGCAAAGCAAATGCCTGAGTCCCTCGTACCAGACGCTGCGCCGCTTTTGCCACCTCACAGGAGCACTCCATCAGTTTTAAGATATCGTCTTGCATGTTAAGAATAAGAAGAGCGCTATTGTTCGCAGTAAGCATGATGTTTCCTTATGCTAGGGGGCCTAACTGGCGCCCACCGATCAAGTGAAAATGGAGGTGAGGCACTGTTTGCCCCGCCTCTGGTCCATTATTTGTCAGCAGACGATACCCGCCATCCACCCCGAACTGCCTGGCCAGCTCTTGCGAGACCTTCATCATTTCGGCAATCAGCGGTAGATCCTCTTCTTTCGCTTCCTGCAGGGAAGGGATCACCTTTTTGCTAATGATGAGCAAGTGTACCGGAGCGGCCGGTGCGATGTCGTGAAATGCGATGATGCGCTCATTCTCGTACACCTTTTCGCAGGGAAGGTCGCCATTAATAATCTTTTCGAAGACTGTCGTCATGAATTTCTCTTCGCATCCTTTAAGGTCAGTTCGAGGGCCTTGATAGCATCTTCCTTTGTTTT
>JBFIDQ010000120.1:0-8519 GCA_041603795.1 Chlamydiales bacterium | reverse complement strand
CATACGCAGGCCACGTTTTGGTGCCGCCCCTTTGGGGCTAATTCCTTTATTTACAGCCACCTAGGGCTCACGCCCTAGGCTAACATCTGCCGGGACTTCGCCCCTAAACCTTGGCAAGAACTTTTTTTGTGAAAGTTGAGATACTTCTCTTCTTTTGAAGGCTGCGGCTAACGCCGCAGGCCCATTGTTCTAAGTCGACGACCAACCCATTCCCTAACCACCCCAATGCTATCCAAAATAATTCCCTCGGCAACCTTAGGTTCCGTCTTGGCAAGGTCTCTGACCCAAGAAGCCGATCGGGCTATATCCCTAATGTTGCTCGGATAAATATTTGTTACGGCCCGGTGGCGGAATGGGGCTTGCGGCATTTCAGCACGATGGCATCCGCGTGGGAGATCAGTGCTCTCCAACTCATCAATTGAAAAGGCCCGCTCAGACCACTGTAAGCAAGAAATCTTATAGCCTTCCTTAAGGAGGCGCCTCGAGAATTCCACCTCGCCCCCTACAATTGCTTCGCGAGTCGAGGAGCTGCTAACGCCAGGAAATTCATCCAACATCCCCTCCAGATGCTTCACTTGAGTCAAAATGCCATAGGCTTGCACGTGGGATGGGATGTCGCAATCCTCTCCAGACGGAAGCTGGAGAAAAAGAGTCGTGCCACATGCCGCCGTTCCCTCATGGCGTTCGTAGAGGTCAATGTACTCCTTTAACCAACCATCCTTAAACGGACCTGCTGTGCTTCGATGCATGATCCATACATAGTCCTCTGGGTCAGCTTCTTCCCTTATGAGAAGAAAATTGCTATGCAGCGAGCCCCAATCACGGCCACTGTTAGGCTTCAAAAAGAAGTCGCGAGGTACAAGAGCGGAGGTATTTTTGCACATCGTCTTCAAGCGAGCAATCACCTCATCGTCTAGGGCAGTTGGCGTACGAACTTGACCGCACGCAAAAAATAGGCTCACCTTCTCCACCCCGGGATCATACCTGCAGAGGTGCCGAAAGTTCACAAAATCTCGCAGGTAGCGAATATCCTCATTAGCGGAGGCATAGGAAACGTAGCAGCGCCGGACCATCTGGATTTCCCTCCCGTAGTCACCCTTCGATATATCATAAAAAAAATTTAAAACAGGATGACGACGAGACGCTAAATGACCTAAATGTTTTAATTTTTAATCTGTGCTAGCATCAGACTATGAACAGCAGCGCCGCACCAGCAGCTCCAGGAATACGCCGTAGAGTGGTCCTCGGAAGTATTTGGGGTTTTATTGAACGTTTTGGACAACAATTCCTTAGGCTGGCTGGAAATCTCGTACTGACGCGACTCCTTGCCCCTGAGTTTTTTGGCCTTGTGGCAATTATTCAATCGTTTCTAACTGCAGCCGAGCTATTTAGTGACACCGGCTTAAATCCCGCACTTATTCGTCACGAACGAGGGGACGATCCAAAGCTTCTCAACACAGCTTGGAGCATTAGCATTATCCGCGGGTTTGTCCTATGGCTGGTGTTGGCCGCAGCTGCCTACCCGATTGCCGCCTTTATGGAAGCACCCGAACTACGCTATATGATTCCCGTGGCGGCCTTTGCGCTTGTTGTTCAGGGATTTCAGTCGACTAAAATTGCGACTCACCAGAGGAGTCTCAACTTTCGTTCGTTGGTCCATTTGAGACTAGCAACTCAAGTACTCTCTTTGAGCGTTATGGTTGTTTTGGCCTGGCTCTATCACTCAGTTTGGGCTCTCATAATTGGAACATTGTTTTCAAGTTTAGTTTTCACTATTGGCAGCCACGTCTATTTAAAAGCTGCCTATCGGAACCACCTGGCCTGGGATCAAGAGTCTGCCTCTAGCCTATTCAAGTTTGGACGCTGGATTTTTCTGCTCTCAATTTTGTTCATGATTTCCGTGCGAGCCGATCAAATTTTCATAGGAAAAATCTTCTCTCTGAGAGATCTCGGACTCTTTAGCGTTGCGTACGGTTTTGGGACTATTGTCACCCAACTGGTGGATGTACTTGGAAACGTCATGTATCCCGCCCTTTCTGAGAAAGTTCGAAATAAAGCTGATCTCACAAAGCCTGTTTTACAACTACAGGTAGTCGTATTCACCATGGGCGGTTTTCTCTGCTCCGCTGGATATTTGGGAGGGGACAGCCTAGTTAAGCTTTTGTATGATGCTCGATATGCAGGCGTTGGGTGGATACTCCCTTATCTCATGATCGCGATTTATCTAAACCTCTTAACAACCCCCTATCCCAAGCTCTTTAACGCCATAAATAAGCCATGGCTAAGCGCAATGCCTCTAGCCGCTAGCCTTACGACTCTAAGCATCGGCTTTTATCTCGTCAGCCAGTCAGCTCAACTGGAGCATTACCTGCTGGCTCGCATCGCAGTAGATTTCGTATGCGTTACGACTTTTTGCATAGCGGCATGGAGCATTGGGGTTCGAACAATATGGATGAACGCTCTATTCCTCATCATTTTTGCCACCTCGCTCTCCAGTGGAGGCTATCTACAAGGACTCCTGGTGCGCGGACCACTAGACGGTCAGTTATTTCTCCAGGTGATCTCAGGAGCGATCATTCAAGGCCTCTTTTGGGGCGCGGTACTCCTAGCCTTTGCACTACGGTGGAACATGGATTTCGGTATCCGCACGCTCCTCTCGGAAAAGCTAGGCTCCTTTCGGAAATGAATATGTTTTACTGATAATAAACTTTTTGCTACGTTCACACTTCACCAGGAGATGACAATGGATTTTTCTTTTTCTTCAGTTGCTAAGAACGTGGTGCTGCCGCTCGGCATTAACGCCACCGCAGGCTCGTTCGCGGGCACCCTATTATTTGGCGGCAAGTACCGCAACATCACTACTGTTTCCGGGGCGATCTCAGGCCTACTGCAAAGCGTAGCCACGAACTCCAGGGCGGAAATATTCAAAAAACTTGATGGCAAGCTTAGCGGCATTGCCAATACTGTGGCCGTGGCGCTTGTCTACCTTGCGATCTATGCCGTACATATCCCGGTACTCGCGGGAACCGCACGATTCGTATTTGGTACAAATCTCAGCTGGTCCAAGGCGATTGTCCTTACCACTGTTGGTGGCGGACTAGCAATGCTGGAGTATTTATCCGTGCAATCTCTTATAGACAACGGCAGCAAAGCTTTTTAGGGTCAGCTAACTAATTGCGAATATGGTATTCTATTTGCATGAAAACTCGACTTTCAAAGGTGATGGCGGACCGTGGCATGTGCTCAAGGCGTGAAGCGGACCGTTATATTGAGGCTGGACTTGTAAGTGTCGACGGCGAAGTGATCGATGTTCTTGGAACAAAAATCGATCCGGGTGCCGTCGTCACTTTAGACGAGCGGGCGGAACGCAAACAAGAGGCTCTAGTAACGATCTTACTAAACAAACCTCTTGGCATCGTCTCGGCCCAGGCCGAAGATGGTCACACACCAGCCATAACGCTTCTCACTCCAGAAAATCAAGATCCTGAGTTTGCTACCGGACGACTTCAACAAAGTCACTTCCAAGGTTTAGCTGTAGCGGGTCGCCTCGACATCAACTCCAAAGGCCTACTCGTCTTCACACAAGACGGACGAGTTGCTCGCAAGCTGATTGGAGAGGGGGGAATGGTCGAAAAGGAGTATCTGGTCCGCGTCGAGCGCTTGCCAGATGAAGAAGAACTAGAACTTCTGCGTCACGGCCTAACCCTAGATGAAGTAGAACTTCGCCCTGCGGTCGTCGAAATCCTCAATGACAACCAGCTTCGATTCATTCTACGCCAAGGGCGCAAGCGCCAGATTCGACGCATGTGTGAAGCCGTTGGCATCGAAGTTGCAGCACTAAAGCGAGTACGTGTAGGAAAAGTGCCCCTGGGAAAACTCGCCGAGGGGCAGTGGCGCTTCCTCGCCCCAGGCGAGCAGTTTTAACGATTCCATTTACGTCGAAGCCTTAGGTTAAATCTCTCACATTTGCGTTGTTTTCAAGCCTTTAGATGGCTATCATTTTTGAAACTAAATAAGTCGTGGTAATAGTGGTGGAGCGCTTGAATCGAGTCGTAATTATCGGTGCTAGCGGCAGCGGGAAAACAACTCTCGGGAGAGAGCTTTCCGCTATCTGGGGCATTCCTTTTTGTGATCTCGACGACCTGAATTGGCTGGCTGGGTGGAGCGCGAGCGTGATGAAGAATGCGCCTATGTTGAAGAAGTCGTGAATCAGGACAGGTGGATCATTGCTGGAAACTACTCTCGCCACCAGCCCCTGATTTAGGGAACGGCTGATCTAATCATATGGCTTGATCTTTCACTTGGCACTTGCCTTTGGCGAGGGCTCCGCCGCTCTATTCGGAATATCTGGTATCGACTTCCTCTTTGCAATGGAAATTATGACAGCCTAAGCCGCCTTCTGCGCTGGGATAACAGGTCTATCGTCTACTGGATACTCAACAGTCACCGCGGCAAACGGGCTCGCTATAAGAATTTGTTGGAAATAGAGAAAGGCGACGCCCTCCCTCCCCACGCTCACCTTCGTACGCATAAAGAGGCCAAGCAATTCATCCGTGACCTTAAAATAGCGTAACGGATTCACGGAAATGAAGTTGATGGTAATGTTAGGGGGGGGTCAAGATCTAGATTGCAATAGAGATGCCACCGCATCAAAACAAGGAAATTTTAAGCATGACAAACTGCCTGAGAACTGAGCAAATCTTTGCCTATAAAATGGTTCACGATGAGAACTTTGCACCCCACATAGACTCTGAAGGGGAGTATCTAACATTTGCCACATGTCGCAATGACATACGACGGAAGATGGAAGTGGACGAGTGGGTTACGGGTGTTGCGGCCAAATCACTTAAGCCGACCAAGTCAGAAGAAGGAAGAGCTGTATGGGCGGGGCAGGTTTCGGAGAGATTGACGTATGATGCCTACTACAAAGATCCCCGTTTTTTAGGGCGTGCCGACAACATTTATCGGCTTATCAATGGCGAGTACCAGCAAATCTCAGAGGCCAAGTTTCATAAGGATGAAGCGACCAAAAAGCATGACCTAACCTGCACAAATGTCCTGGTGTTTAAGAAATTCTGGTATTTTGGGGGCAACGGACCCCAAACCGATATGAAGGTACGCGGTAAGTGGCTAGCTCTGAGACCCTTGCTCGAAAAAATGGAATCGCCGAAATACAAACCCACTTTCAAAGTCTCGCGAGGAATTGGAGCAATAAGCAAGAAGTCCAAGAGAAAATCTACAACGCTGCACACCAGCTCACCGCAAAAAAGACAGAAACCGACTCCTGGCAATCCGGCTCACAACTCCACCAAAACCAGTTCGTCCACAAAAAAATTGGGGTCTTAAAGAGGAGAAGCGGTTAGCCGATTTACTTAAATTTTCAAATATTAATTAAAACCTCAACCATTTTCTCAAACTTGTGCGCATCAAGCTTTGACCACGAAAGTGCCGTGCGGTAAAATGCCTTTATGTTTCGACGTATTTTTTCCATTTATCCTGGGGAGGGACGCAGAGCAGTATTATTTTTACTGCTCTCCTTTTTTTGGTCACTTGCCGTCTTTTGCGGGGTGACCCTTTCTGAGGCGCTCTTCCTTCTTCATGTTGGCGCCAGGCACTTGCCCACTGCCTACATGGCGACGGCTATTGGAATGCTTGTCGCTTCGGGTCTAATCCTCTACGGAACGCATCGACTCGATGCCGACCGTATGATGATCGCAGCACTTGCTGCGATTACCAGCTACTTTACCGTTGTTTCGACAACTCTTCTCGTAACCGACCCGCCTGATGCCTTTTGGTTCGGCGTAAAAGTCATGAGTTATATGAGCTTTATGATTGCAAATATGGTCTACTGGAATTTCGTCGATCACTACCACGACCTGCAAGATGGCAAGCGATGCTACTCGCTCTACAACGCCACTACTTTTTTTGGACAGGCGTGTGCGGGTGGGCTCATTGGCCTCAATCTTTTTTCCTTGCCACAGCTGATCGGGGGAATTATTGTTGTCCTTTTTCTTGCCATCGCTACTGTGCGAAAAATTGTCCGCCGCCTAAGGCCGGTCTACGATGACACCATCAACGAAGCGAGCGGCCCCCTATTTCCGCTCCTTAAGAGCGTCTTGTCGTCACGTTTTACCCTGTACCTCATCGTCAGCTGGCTGTTCTTTCAAGCTTTGAATAGCGTCACTGACTTCACGGTTCTCTCCGCTTTCGAATTCCATCTCAGCGACGAACCCGGCTGGCAAACGGAGGCTGCGGCATCGGCTAATCTCACCGTCTTCATGGGGCGCTGTCTAGCCGTAAGCTCACTCGCGGCTCTCGTCGTAGGACTTTTTGGTTATAGTCGGCTTGTGCGGCGCATCGGACTCAATAATGCCATTCCAATACTCCCTATGCTGTACCTGTCTATTTATGCGGGGTGGGGTATTTCAGAAGGCCTAGTGATGGCTGTGATCGCCTTTTTCTTGCTGGAGGGGATCATTGATACGGTAGACGACAACAACTACAACCTCTTGATTAACAGCGTTCCCAGCAGAGTGCGACGCCACGTACGGGTGGGTATCGATTCGTTTGTGGAGCCGCTAGGTATGTTATTGGGAGCCGTCGCTCTCCACTGGCTGGCACATCGTAGTCACGTTTTGGGATTCACCCTAACCATCGCTGCTTTCGGGATCGCATGGATCCTTCGCTCGCGCTATACGGAAGCGCTCTACGCCAATATAGCTGATAACGGCGTACATTTTGGCAGATCGCCCTCCGAGTGGCTTGCCTCACTACAAAGTAGGGAGCGGGCCGCCGCACTGCGCTCACTTACACGCTACCAAAACGGGAACGATCCTGAGCTCCGTGCTCTTGCGGCGGAGGCTCTGCTAGAAAAGAAGCCGCATGAAGCGTGTTTAGAGTCCCAATTACCAGAACTGCTGGCCACTCTCACCGATGGCGAATTGCTGCATCATCAACGCCTACAGGCTGGCCAACAGCTTCCCCGCGAGCTCCTCAAGGAAGTGCTGCCGACTCTGGTCACTTCAGAGATCGACTGCGCCTCATTCCTTATGCTCCACGCCGATGCGATGAAGGAGCACCCGCTACTTGCTGAGGCGCTCACCACCGATATGCAAACGCATATCGATTTTGTCATCCACCTTCTGGGTCTCGCCAGCTCCATTGAGCAAGCGGAGCTCCTCGTTCACGCCCTTCACAGCCGTAATGAGAAGGCTGCGAGTCACGCTATCGAGATGCTTGAAAATAGCTGCGATCCGAAGCTCTTCCGCGAAATTGCCCCTCTCATCGATCTTGACCTCCCCCTCGAGAGAAAGCTACGCACCTGCTGCAAGCGGGTGGGAGAGGCGCTCCCCTTTGAAAAGCTCCTCGAGGCGATGGCGCGCTCTAAGTCCACAACACAGCTCATCGTGGCACTTACTTTTCAAAAAACCCACAAACTACCGGGTTGGCAAGAAGTTGCCAGGACCTTAATTCCACACGAAAACCGTCTCCTCGAAGACTTTGCCAAGGAGCTCCTTGCCCCATGAACTTGATTGATAAAGCCTTCACGCTCAAAAAGAGTCCGCTTTTTTGTCAGCTCGGACTCGAACTTCTCCTCGCGATTGCCGACAAAACAAGTGCGCACACTTTTGCCAACGGGGCCGTGATTTTCGCCTTCGAACAACCGGCTCATCAGATGTATTTTTTGATTAAGGGCGAGGTGCAGTTGCGCGATAGAAAGCGAAAGGTGGTGGGTCAGCTGCGTGATCACGACTTTTTTGGAGACGAATCGCTATTTAACGAAGAGCCAAGAACCTACAGCGCAATTTGCACATCAAAGTGTCAGATCCTCTGCCTTTCTCGCACTCACCTTCTCACCATCATAAACGAATGCCCAAGTGTTGCAGTGCGGCTTCTAGAAGCTTACTCCTTAGCGGTTCCCTTTAGGCAAAATGGCATGGCATAGTCCTTGCACTTCCCAGGGTATCGAGAAGAAAGGAGCCAAAACGTGGACACGGTAAGACCCACAGGGAACGCCAAGTACTACAGCGGGCAAGGCCACGCAACTGGCGAATCCGACGGAGTGAAGTCAAAGGGCGACACGGCAGCGCTTGCCCTCGATCAGGCAAGTATTGCCGATTCCATCGACCTCTCAATGGGGACACAGGATGCTCTTGCAGAGATTCAGGGAGATCTTGATCACCTAAAAGAGAGCTACCCAGCTCTTGCCCATCACGTTCCACAAGTCAACCGCTTGCAGAGCTTCTTGCGTAATCCCCACTCCGAGCAGCTTGCGGAGCTCAACCCCAGTTTCAGAGAGCTCTATGAGAAAGTAGAGCGCCTTGGTGCCCACCTCCAACAAGTAATGAGCCGTATGCGCGATGAAGCCAAGGCTGGCGACGGGGCAACGTACCGTATCTAGCCATCAGGGCAATTGCATTGTAACGATTTTTTTAACGCAGAGACGGAGAGGCCGCAGAGTCGCGCAGAGGGAGCTTCACCGCTATCCACAATCTACCGACAGACCTTCCATGGGCTTT
>JBFIDQ010000119.1:0-8538 GCA_041603795.1 Chlamydiales bacterium | reverse complement strand
TTTTTTGCCAATACCCACGGCTGCGTTTGCTCGCATCCGCGAGCTGCTCTTGCCATGGGCTAAAATCTACCCACCCGCTCTCGCGGGTTACCACTCCGTTTGCCAGAGTCGAATAGCAAGAGGGTTTAATGGTTCAATAACTCTTTACACATTGTACTAGCTCCACTCCGCTCAGGCCCTTTTCAAGTTAAGTGGACCCTTGAAAAATTAAGCTTCCTGAACTTCTGACAGGCCGTCTTCTTCTGGGGTAAACGTAATGATCGGAAGTTCTTCTTGGTGTCTTGTGTTGAACTCTACGATTGTGGAAGCTCTTTTTCCTGATTGCTCGGCAGACTTATCCTCAAAGAAATGATCCAATATCACTTCTATCAGTTCATGGTCCTTCACGCCCTGCTTGGCTGCAAATAGCCTCAACATGGTTTCTGTGGAGGCAGTCATTTTCGTAGGATTATTTTTGCACTTTTCCCAGGTCAGAACAGAAGCGTGAGTGACATGAAGTTTGGCTGCGAGCTGCTCTAGAGTGAGCTCCATATAAAAGCGCATAAACCTAACCTCTGCTCCGGTGAGGGAGTAGGGTTTCAAAATTAACGCGGCAAAAAGGGTTTCACTGAGTTGCTCATAGTCAATATCAATTACCTCATTGCCTTCCAAATACACCACTGGAACGCCCTTAAGGAGAATTGGCAGGCCTAGTTCGTGAGCCCAATATTCATCTAGTATTTTTGGCTTCTTGTTTTGCATCGTTTTTAATCGCCCATTACCGTAATGACCAACACCTTTTTTCCGTTGTGTTCTGTCAATTTGACTTGCGCCGCAATGTCTACAGTTCCTGTGGTTTCCGCCGGAGCTCGACCGTACACACGATAAGTATCCTGGTCACTACCTTTTGAATTCATCCTACAATTTCTTAGCATTGCTCTGACTTGCACAACGGTGATATTTCTTTGGCCCATTCTCTCAAGGGCATGCTTCGTGAATCGTATGTGCCCGTTTCGGGCTAGTGTCCGAATTTCAGGAGAAATATCGGTCATATCACTCTTCCTATCTAATTTAATTGTAAATCATTTACATTTTTTTGGCAAGAGCAAGGCTTCTACATCTCCTGCAATCCAAGAACTCAGGTGGAAAGTATTGTGGTGGTGGAGCGTGCTGGGGCTTCTTGGGTAAAAATCCACTAGCCGTTAAAAAAAATTCCCCCTCGAGCGTTTCCGCTACTGAGGAGGGAATGTTTGTCTTAGCTCAACCTTGAATCCGAGGGGATCCAGCAGCTTCGACGACGTCGAAGCTGCTTGGGTCTTGCGAAAAAGAATCCGCAACTTGGAGGAGTTACTAGTCTTGGTTTTCTCCCCTTAATGCTGAAAAAAAGTTGTCTTGGGTACTATTCTCCAAGCAAGTGGTAGGGCTGGTATCAGAGCTGCTGCTTGCTGGTGCCAGGCTAGAGCCGAGGTGAGGGGTGCTGCCGTTTGTGGCTGCCGCAAACATTTCGGCGGTTGGTTTAAACTTAGACTCTTGTGAACTCGTTGCTTCTGGGTTATTGGACGACGAATCGCTTGAAGTCGATACTTTGGGAGCATGTTTAGAATTGAGATGCGTCGCTGGCGCTGCTTTCAACTGGCGGCTGCCTGCTGAGGTGCTAGCTGAGCAACGGGTGCTTGTGCTTTTCAAGTTCCCAAGCTGAGTCTGTAGTTTAGCACTAGTGATTCCAACTGGCTTGTGTTGTTCGACGAGATTCCGAAGCTGTTGAGGGAGTTTCCTCTTAGCCTGTGTAGCTTTAGCTCTAGCTGTTAGTGCTTGAGACTCTAGAGTCAACGCCTCTTCGTCAAGTGTCTGTTGATTGTGTTCAGCAAACACTTTAGCGAATCTTGCTTTTTTTCCAATTTGGGCGATCTCACTTCTGATGAAAGGCATTTTTTTCTGAATACTACGCTTGATCTTGGCTTGCTTGGCAGCCCCTTGATGCTTTGCTTCAGCACGTGCTTTGTAGTTGGTCCATACCTTGCTAATTGCGCCTGGGAGCTTAAATAGCAAGTACGCCACACTAGCGTAAACAACGATGCGGCCAGCGAGGTGAATAGAGCTTGAATTATTTTTGAAAGCATTGCTGGTGGCTTTGTAAGCGGTTCCAGCATGCTTAGCAAATGCGTTCGCCACGCGATTCATCGTAGGTGATGCTGCGTTTGCAAGTGCCACGACCTTGTGGCCGATCCAGATGTTTGCTTTAGCAAATTGGCCGTCAAGGCCTTGGACTGAGTTAAAAATATTGGTGCTGGCAGTTTTGATGCCGACTGGGGTTGGGTTAGACATGAATGTCTCCTTTTTTTTTGGTTTTATTTTGAGAAGAGAGCAGTGTCTCTTCGATGGCCACGGGCTCTATGTCCTCGGGGATTGTTGCTGGAATTTTCGTTTTTCGAAATTTTTCGCTGTCGGCTTTCTGCGTAGCTAGTAGCTGTCTAAATAATAACAGATGGGCTTCGACAGGGTCCGTTGGTGGAGGGACTTCAAACGGTTTATCAACTTGCGGTGGGACTTCAACCGTTTTAGCTGCGATGGTATATTTGTCAGGCGCCGGGGCGGGCTGTTTTAAGATGCCTTTGACCACAGCTCCAAGCACCCATCCTACGGCAAGCGCTCCACCAATTTTTACTGAAAAAGTACTCGCTTTTGTGACTCGACGGCCTAGCCAACGCGTAGTTTCCCTGATAACTGCAGCGTTACCTGTCAAAGCTGTAAACGCTGTCGATACTTGCATCATAACTAGTTGCTGTTCTCTTATTTAAGAAAGTGCAAAGATATTACCATAATCATCATATAAATTGCAATATATAAATAAATAAAACATTACAGCACGTTATGTGTATTGATTTATTTGATTCTGACTGAAGCGCTAGTCTGCCCCCGCAGGGGACAGACTAGCTATCGACTTTTTATTCCGCGCTTAGCACCACGCGGAATCCGGTGTAGGCGTCCGTTGTTTCTGGCGAGAGCGGCAGTTTGGCAGATACACGTACTTCGTACGCGAAGCTGTCGTAGCAGCCACCTTTGGTCACCTTCTTTGTGCCGTGGCCAGGGCCTTGCGGATTGTGATCCGCCATGGTCTTGAGGTTATCCACCCCATACCAATCGCTTACCCACTCGCGGACATTGCCTGACATATCGAGGCAACCGGATGGGCTTTGCGCGACTTGTGTCCCATAATGACTCTCGAGGAGTCTAGGGTTGGCGCGGAGTGCCGCGGTCTGCTCCGCCGGGAAACGCAGTAGATTGATTCCGTTATAGAATCCGACTTCTGTGGTGCGCACCGTAAACGGATGCTGCTTGCTGTAGGTGTGCATGTAGTTCGCTAGGGTGCGGTCGATGTTGTCACGTCCAAACCCATAGCGGTACTTCTTCATGGGTTGCCCCGAGTGGTGAGGCGACATCCCTGCTGCTTTTTCCCACTCCGCTTCTGTTGGGAGTCGCGCCTCGTTGTCCTTGCAGTAGGCAACAGCGCCATACCAGCTCACCTCGATCACCGGATGTTCTTCTTTGCCCTCTAGAGGAAGGAATCGCCATGCCCCACCGTCGGCTTTTGCGGTGATCTGACTATTTGGATCTGCTTCCAGCGTCTCAAAGAGAAGGTGTCCATCGGGGTCTTTGATCTGACCCATAGTCCCACGCTTCGTTTCGAACTGAAGCTTGTTTTCGCGATAAGCCCGTGTCAACCACGCGGCGTACTGCGTATTGGTCACCGGATGGATTCCCATAGCGAACGCATCGATCTCGACGGTTCTTTGTGGAAGCTCATCATCGGCTCCCTCGCCAAATGGGTCGCCGACGATCGCCGGACCCGCGCTTACCTCTGCAACTTTCTCCAACGCCTGGTAATGTCCGCCAGAGACTTTCCGCTCGTTCGGCTTAATCACGATAAGAGTAGCTTCCGGTGTCTGGTAGCCAGGGACCTTTTCGAACTTAATTTCGTACTTGCCAACGTAGGTCATCGGAATCGTCGTGTGGTCACCGTGGAAGCGTCCAAGAATGAGCCCTTCGTCATCGGTTACATCACGTACCGTATAGGTTGCTCCTGGAATATTACTTGTCACCACAAGGCTTCCCTTGTTGGCTTCGTAGACCCCATGAACCCGTTCCGGGCGTGTTGAGCGGACCGCAATCTCGACGGGATCGGGTCGGCCCCCACCATAGCGTGCTGCCTCTGTTCCAGTAAGTCCCTCAAAGCGCACCTCGTAGCGGCCCTCTGGTACGTTGATGGCCTCGCTGCGCGAGTTGATGCCGCGATCGATGATCACATCGCCATCGAGCTGCCGTATCTTCACCTGGTAGCGTTCGACGTTGGAAGAGATTACGAGCGACGCGGCCTTGCGGTAGTCTGCGTCGACAAATATGTCATCATTTTCAGAAATGACGATCTTTTTCTCCTGAGGCGGGAAGTAGGTGTCGCGTTCCATCTTCGGGAACGACAGGGTGTAGGTGCCAGGAATAAGGTGCTCGAATTCGAACGCCTCGCCTTTTCCTTCCCAGCTCTCGCCATTGGAGGCGGTCAGAATGTAGCGCGCATCCAGAGCATTTGCACTTACGTGCAGCGCTCTCTTGGAGAGTAGAGAGGGGGTTAGGGTCACTGTGTCAAGCTTGAGGATTTCAATATCCTGAACCTCAACCTCGGCGAAATAGTCAGGTAGGCCGAGGCTCACCCTGTATTCGCCAATGGGGATTTCCTGTCCTTCCACCACGAGCTTTCCGTTCGCAGCTGGAACAGATTTCTTCCAAACGAGCTCACCCTCTGGGGTATGGACCCGCACCGTAGCGATTTCGCCATCAGGAAGTCTCGAGCGAAGC
The DNA here is from genome assembly GCA_041603795.1 of Chlamydiales bacterium. GTDB lineage: Bacteria > Chlamydiota > Chlamydiia > Chlamydiales > JBFIDQ01 > JBFIDQ01. The sequence goes on along the minus strand of JBFIDQ010000119.1, from coordinate 3,708 downwards.
GTTAGGTACCCAAACTCGCGCTTGTAGTCGACTGCTGCGATCTTCGGAACGCCAGGAACCAGCGCGAAGGTCGCACCCGGATCGATCACTACCTCGTGACCTTCTAGAGGCTCCGCGTCGAGGTAGTAGCCTTCACCAGGAGGGACCAACAGCGCGCTACGCGTGCCTACACCTGACTGAATGGTCTCACCATCGCGGTAGAGCGTCCACTGCTTGTCTTCGCGATTCATTCGAATCGAAAGAGCCACCGTGCTTACGTTGTATTGTCCGACAACGGGTCCCTCGTTAGCCGCAGGCAATAAGGTTAGATGCACAGGGTCCGGTGTGTCGAATCCGGGCACGCCAACAAATACGATGTCGTACTCGCCTGGCACCAAATTATCCGCGTGGAACCGATCGAACGAGCTCTCTTCGATCACCTCACCGAAGGTGTCGACTAGACGCACAAGCGGCGAGTCCTCGGTCAGATTCTGATCAATGTTGTACGCGATTTCAATCGATCCATACTGCGGTGGCAATGGCTGCTCAACAGCTACCTGTTCGTCCTTCTCTACGACCACAGCCGTCTTATCAACGGGTAGAAAGAGGTTGTCCTGATTGGGCAGTACCCATTCGATTTGATACGGCCCTATTGGGACGTCATGGATGGTCACCATCCGCTGTGCGGAATCCGTTAGATCCTCGAAGTCTTGACTTTTCGGATACATCGTCCGATTGCCATCTTCGTCGATGAGCCAGAACCGCACTCTGTCGATGCGCTCGCGCAACGGACCCGTATCATAGGCGATTTCTAGTGTGCCGCGACCGATACGGTATTCACCAGTAATGGGTCCGGTAACCTCCTTAGGATCCACAGTCACTGGAATCGGCTCGGGAGCATAGAAGGTCTTCGTATCGTCAAAAGTGATCAAATACTGGCCCGGACGAATCTTTTCGGACCAGAGTCTACCGTCTCCAGACTCAGCTGCAATCTCGCCCTCTGGAGTCACTAGAAGAATCCGTGGCATTTGTTCACGGAACTTCTCATCGGGTGTGAACGCGATGGCTGCATCGATTCCACCATAGCGCGGGTAGAACTCCTGCTCTAGGCTCGCCAACTGCTCCTTGCGCACCTCAATCCACTCCCTTCGCGGATCGAGAAAGAGTCCGTCGCTGTCAGGTACAGTGACATCAACGGAGTAGTTGCCGACGACAAGGTCGTTGATCACCACATGCCGCATTCCCGTTTCCGGATCGTCCTCGTAGATGAGATCGCGTGGTAAATCGACCACTTTTCCATTGGGATCCGTCAGGGTAAACGTCACATCATCCAATGATGCTGCGTGGTCTCCTACGGAGAACGCCACTTCCAACTGACCACGAGCCGATCGATAGGTGTGGTGGATCGGTCCTACCGAGTCGTTTTGTCCCACGTGCACAGCGACCACTTCCGGAGTCGCTACTGGAGGGAGGTCTTCATAGCTCACCTCGTAGTCGCCAGGTACCAAATGGACCACGTCCAGTTCGCCCGTAGCCGACTGCGCCACGACCTCGCCAAGAGCGTTTTTCAACGTAATTTTCGGGAGCTGACGTCGACCATCTTTCCCTTCAAAGTGTTCCGCAAGCGAGAGCCAGCTGTGCTCTAGTTCGTCATCGATGGCCAGCGTAGCTCGCAACTCTCCGTAGAGCGGCTCGAATGCCTGCGTCACGTGGGTTACGTCGCCGCGATAAACGCTGATCATTTTCGATTCTACATCTTCAAACAGGCCTTCCGGATCAGCTACGGTCCACCCTATCGTATACTCGCCGGTTGGCAATTCATTGATCGCTGTCTGTCGCCACGTTCTTTCGCCTCTAAGGATGTTCCGGCCTGAGTCCGTGATGACGATTCGTTCTCCATTTTCATCCGTTATCCAGAAATTGACCGCACCCATGCGCGCCTCTTCACGTCCCGTATGGAACGCCACTTCAATGCCGCCGGTAGCGGGAGTATAGGTACCTGTGAAGGGTCCGCTTACATCATTGGGAGCGACAAATACCCGCTGTGGCTCTGGAGTGAAGAACCTGCCGACGTCTTCGAATTCTAGTGTGTACTCACCAGGAGGCACTTCCAAAGCAAGAAGGTAGCCATCACGTGAGGTGCCGAGTTCATTTCCCTCGAGATCTTTTAGTGTTGCCACGGGGATGTAGGAGACCAAATCTCCAGAAGGGGGGAGCTTTATTGTGGCTTCTACTCCGCCAAAGCGAGGCGTGAGTGGTTGCTGGTAGCGTACTGTTTGGTCATAGTTCACATAGATTTCCTTAGGCTCCACGGCGGGAAGGAGTCCATCGGTCTCTGGCAGTAACCACTCGATCGTATAGGTGCCGACCTTTAGGTCCTTCAACATCGCCTTGATGCCACCGGTTTCGCGATCGCGTTCCGTAATGGCACCACCAGGGTAAACGTTTCGCTCACCTTTGGAGTTAGTTAGGGCGAATTGGATCCTATCCATGAGGATGCCGTCGCCATTCGTGTAATAGACGACCTCCAGCCGACCCGTTGCGGGGAAGTATTCGCCGATGACAGGTCCGGCGACCTCACCAGCTACGAGCGTAACCTTGGCATCATCGGGTTTTGCGAAGCCAAAGATATCTTCCCATTTTACCGTGTACGCACCAGGAATCAGCTCCAGGGCTGAGAGTCGTCCGTTTTTAGATCGCGCACGCTCATTTCCTCCTTCGTCAACCAAAGTGACCGTCGGCCAGCCTGGCGCCTGATCGTGCTCGTCGGCAAAGACGGCTACTGCTTCAAACGAGCTGTAGCGAGGAACAAATGTGTGCTCTTGCCGGGCGAGGTCGCCTTTCGGTACGTAGATGCGATATGATTCAGCGTCAACTTCGAAGAGGTTATCGTCATTAGGGATATCGAAGGTAACATCGTACCAGCCAGTAGGAAGGTCCTTGACGATGAAGGCTTTTCCGTGGTCAGGTATATCATGCATCTCCTCCTGGTGGCGTGACACCACCCACTCTTCGCCAATCTCATCGCGAAGGACCACTTCCACCTCTTCAATTCGGACCGCGTGTTCGTCCGTGCGGAACGATGCCTTCACTGTGCCTACTGCTCGGATGTATTTGCCGAGGTAAGGGCCGGCTACCTCATCAGGGGCAATTGTTACCCGCGATGGCTCTGGCGCGTAGAGCTTTTCATTCTCGCCCCAGACAATGGTGTACTCACCAGGTAGAAGCTGCTGGTGCTTGAGAACACCGTTCTCCGAGCTAGCGGCAAACTGACCTGAACGGCCCTTAAGAATAACTTTTGGAGCATCGAGTTCGCTGAGTCCATCAGGAAGCTTTGCGAGGATCTCAATGCTGCCGTAGCGGGGCTTGAGTTGGCGGGTCAAAGTAACCGTTTCTCCGCGCTCCACAAGGAAAGTAAGATCTTCCATCTCGTTGAATAGGCTGTCGTCATTAGGAACGACAAGTGCCAGTGTGTAGGTGCCTACTGGAATTTCGCGCAAAGTGACCCGATAACCATGGGTGAGGCCTTCCTCCGTAATTTCAGGAGCAACCGGATAGGAAAAGCGCTTGCCGCGCTCATCTCGCAGGTACATCTGCACCTCATCGAGTCGCTCTTTCTCCTCTCCCGTGGCGTAGATCACGACAATCTTACCGTTGCCGGAGGTGTATTCACCTACCACCGACGGATGTTTTTCGCCCGCACGCACCACGATCCGCTTTGGATCGGGG
>JBFIDQ010000118.1:0-8651 GCA_041603795.1 Chlamydiales bacterium | reverse complement strand
CGCAGAGGCGATGAGGCGCAAGGGTACGCAGGGGAGAGTGTTTGGTCATTAAGGACCCAACAAACTCCTCTGCGCGCCTTTGCCCCTCAGCGCCTCCGCGTCAAAAAAACGAAACCAATCGCAACTTGCTGTGCGGGAGTCGTTTAAGAGTTAGACGGGAATACCCGCGCTTCATGGATGTGGTGTAATGGCTATTACTGTCAGTTCTTGTTTACCGGGCCCATAGCACCAAAATATGCGGTAAGCTCCCGGGGTTTTATTTTGAGCGTAGGCTTCGAAGACCTTGTCATCTTTTGACCAAGGATGCGTGAGCGATGAGTAGGGATGGGTCTTGAGCCCTGGATGCTTTGGGTTTTCTTTCAAGAGTATGATGGATTTTCGAACCTGTTTAAAAAGCCCCTCTTGTTTCGAAGCCTTCTTCTTGCCCTTGGCGGCCCTATTTCGCTCTGCTGTCAAGGCAGCATCTGCTAATTCATTGAATGTGGTGACAGCGGACTCAGTCCAATTCAGCTCAAACACGCGGATCTCACTCGTATTGTTCTAGATCAATAGCTTCTTTCTGAATTTTCCCTTGCTCGGCTTCTTGAAGGCCCTTTTCTACCGCGGTTTGCGCCTCTCGGCTTTTATGCAACCAAAGCTCTCTTTCAGGGACGAGGGCCGCTTTATCTAAGATAATGCGACCATCTTCTGTTGTCATCTGAAATAACTGGCCTGCATATGCCGCCCCAAGATTGACTCGACCTTTGGAGTCCGCTTGCTGTGGTTTCATGATCCTAACCCCACTTTCCTACAACTTTATTATAGCATAATTGGAACTATTATCCAAGTGGGAATATGGTAGATTGCCCACTATTACAAAAATGGGCCATATACACCGAGCGATCTTGCCTTATTCACGACCGGACGAAAAACCCCAACAAATAAAAATTTATGTGTATAAGGGAAATTTTGGCACCTACACGCTAATTTTAACCAGAGGACTGATTATGACCATAGATCCGCAGCAACCATTGATCACCCCAAATGCCAGCGAGAAGCCCCTAGAGAGTAAGCCCTCGGACCTAACCTCCAAGGTGACAAAGGTGGCGAGTGAGTGGTACTCCACGGTTATTAAAGCAGGAGTCGCCGCCATTGGAGCGTGGGCATTCTATGACCTCATAAATTCCAATCAGCACCCTATTCTGGCCACATTCAAGTTAGCCTCTTACGGCCTGCTGCTAAATATTGTCATTCAGCTAAAGCTTACCGTACCCGAAATCAAATCGAAACCAACAAAATTTACCGATGACTGCATGACCTCACTGGTAAACAAACTCGAAAAGCAACCGGCAGAGTTTCCACCCGTGCTTGATCGAGAGACTGAGATTGAAACGATTCTTGATACGCTATCCATTCAGGGCATGAACAACGTCATTCTTGTCGGCCCGGCGGGAAGTGGTAAGACAGCAATTGCCAAAGAGATCACGCGAAGAATGACGGAAGGGAAGATGCCACCCAGCCTAAAGGACTACACCGACGTCGTCGAAATCAGCATCAACGATCTCGTCTCCGGCACAAACCTGCGGGGACAGCTAGAAGAGAAGTTAAAAACTCTCATTGCATACATAGAAAAACACAAGAAAACGACGATTTTCTTTATCGACGAAATTCACATGCTCTCAAATCGTCGCTCCTCGAGCTCCGATGAGAGCGTCGCAGCCAACGCTTTGAAACCCATTCTTGCAGCAGGTGCCACCCTTATCGGTGCCACCACATCAGAAGAATATGCCGCACACTTTTCATCACAAGCTGGCGCTCTATCTCGCCGCTTCGCTAAAGTCACCATCGAGCCGCAGAACGCCAAAGCTGCGACCGAAATCCTAAAGCAGATAAAGGCCGACGTGTTTGAGGAGCCTTATGAGGTGACCATTTCCGAACCCATGATCGAACTTCTCATCGCAAAAGTTCGCACTCTGCCAAGCGTCAAGTGCCCACTAGAACGCGCCATCCATTTTCTCCATCGCGTCTGCGTCCATGCAAAGCGAACGTCAAACGGAAAAGTGACGAAGCGCAGCATCGCTGCCGTTGTAAAGGGACAACAACAACCAGATTTGGTGCCGGATATGTACGTCTAGCGTCTCGTCAATCAACAAGAAGGGCAGAGCTGGGAAGGAATCCCGCGACTCCCGAGCTTGTTTTGACCTGTGTCCATTCTGGCCCCTTCTCAACTACCTCCAGAGAAGTTCCGGGCCGCAATCGCGTAGTCGACGCATATCCCTTTCCTGCTCCGATGCGAAGAGAGGCCTCGCTTAAAACCGTTGCGCTTGAAGTAGGTCCTTGCATTCCGGCAGCGACCAAGAATAGTACGACCACACTCACAAACAAGCTTCCCATTCGCCGTCGAGCAAGCCACAGGAGAGTGGTCAGAATGACCCCAGCAACAGCCATTGATCTGAATTCTCCGGCAGTGACCGGCAATCCCCTACCTTCCCCTGGCAGAAGACCAAGAGCTTGCTCTGCTTGGCCTAGATTTTCGGTCAGCTGGCGATTGCGAGGCAAGAGGCGCTGCGCCTTTTTGTAGTAAGCAATGGCCATTGGGTACTCTCGTAGGAGAAAGAAGCAATTTCCAATGTTGTAGTCGAGTTCACCAGAGCGCACCGATTCCTCCTGCACGAGAAGTCCCGCGAGGACCTTATTGATCGCAGCTGCGCGCTCCCTCGATGAGGTCGCTGCAACGCCTTTTTGGTAGGACTCCATGTTCGCTGTAAGTGCTGAGCCCATTAGTAGGAGTCCAATAAGTAACCTATTCCATCGCATCGACCACCCTCCTCATCTCCTCCAGCAGATCCGATTTCACTAAATCCGCTCCCCTGCTATAGCGACTCTGTGCAATACGTCGCAAGAGTGCGTCTGCACCTGGCGGCGGAGTTGATTGATCCACGAGTCCCATAAGTTCCTTTTCAATTACTGCCACCCCCTGATCTGTCGCAAAGAGCGCCTGCAAATGCTCCTTAGCAGATTTCGAATCGGGCACTAACCTCTCTGAAAATCGATCGTAAAGAGAGCGTCCGCCACACACCAGAACCCCAATGGCTAGAGCCATCCAAACAGAGTTTTGGGTCACTCCATGCCCAGCGGTAGAAATTTCCATGGGCGGGTGAATGGTCACCTCTGGAAGCCCTGCCATCTCCACTTGCGGCCGCGGAACCTCTGCTTTGGGCTCTCTTGCTACGGCTGTTCCACTTACAGATATTGGAATTGGTTTTGAGCGCGCCACGCGATACTCTTCTGATTGCGTGGAGAACGTTACCAATGCCACCGAGGGGACTTCTTTTACTTCATCTGATAGTGGTCGAAGCTCATAGCGATAGACCACTCGATTCTCTCCTTTAACAACTTCTGGTGGCAAGTCAGAGAGACGAAAGTTCTTAGTGAATTGGCGATCTGCTTTCAGTTGGGGCGCGTGCAGCGTGTGCCATTCGCCGTCACCGTGAACCACCACCTCCACTCGCAACTTGTCCCCTGCCAGGACCGTATCCGATCCGATCAGGCGACTCTCCACTTGAAACTCGCCTAGGGTCCCTTGAAACCCCTTTGGCGCTTTATCTGGAAGAGGTTCAACATTGAGCGTTACCGGGGTCAATTCCGAGCGCAGAAGGGTCTTGTCGTACACCCGTCGACCAAACCAATCCTGTCGATAGCTTCGTCCCTGCACGGACGATAATGGAGCTTCATATCTTCCCGGAGTTTTCGCCTCGAATTGCTGCCACGCCTCCTCTACCCAGCTTTTTCCCTTTGAGTATGAGCGATTGTCGGATCTTCCGATGGGATCCAATCCCTCCATCTTTAGAAGTGGGAGTTCCTGTTGAGTCAGATCGATTTTATCACGAAAATGCACCCAGTACCCCAATATGACTCGCTGTCCCACATAGAGTTTTTTCGGAATTGCACCTAAAAATCCCAGCTCTAACGCCTCCGATTTCTGTCCGCTCTCGATTTGAAACGTAGTAGCTGCCGAGGCAATGCGGCTCCCATCAATCTCCACAGAGATTGGCGGTAGAGTGTGCACCCCCTTTTCCTTAGAATCGATCTGAAACTGATAGGTGCTGATGATTTCATTGCTTATGGACTGACGACCATTCACGATGGACACCGCACTTCGTCGCGATTCACCCACAAGCTGCACCGGGAGCGCCTTTTCTCCCACAAGAAAGCTTGTCGCATCGACCTGCTCTGAATCCTCTCTCGCTATCGATACCGTCCCTTGAATCGGACTATTTGGTCCGACCCCGGCATCATCGATCTGGACCTGCACCGTGGCGCCGTAGGCGAATAGGGGAAAAAGAAAAAAGAGGACCCTTACCATGGCCGTATCCCCTCACGTACTGATCCTGCCGCCTCACCCTTCGCGTTGTCATCTTGTTCCATTTGTTGATAGAGCTGTAGCAACTCCTGTGGAATGGACTCCCCGTCTGCCACTGGCGGAGGCTCCTCTCCCTCGCCCTTGCTATCGTCGCCCTCCTCATCCCATTTTTCAAGAGCCTCTCTCCACGAAGTTATGGCCACCTGCTGATCCGCCTCTGCAGGAAGCAGAACCTCCAGCTTTCCCTCAGTTAAAAGCTGCGCTGCCCTCTCCGCCGCCATCTTCCCCTCACGAACCAAGGACTGTACCCCCTCGGGTACTCCCTCGTCACCTGGAGCGCAGCGAGGTGGAATCGTTTGCAGCTGTTCCAGGAGTTCCTGTGGACCTCGAACGCCCAGTGTGTGCAGTCCCTGCGTCAGCTCCTCCGCTACCTCTTGCTCATGCAGAGCCTGCTCCAACCTCTGTTTCGGAGGTAGATCTCGATCTGATAGACCCTCTAGGGCCTGCCTCATATCGTGATGAGCTCCTCGGCGAAGGAGCGAAAAGGTCTCTCCTCCAGTAGCAGCCTGTAGGTACCCTTGCGCCCTTTCCGCTGCCTTGTCAAGTGACTTCAAACTCTCCATTTCTGACGCCGCCTCGCGCCACTTGCCAAGCTTATCTAATGGAGCCGCCTCCTCACCCGCCAGCTCTTTCACGATATCGCCATACTGTGCGACCAGATACCCCTCCGGCGACCACGCCAATAGAGCCGCATCGAAGTCACCTTGTTTGAGAGCCCGAATCGTCATGTCGAGACGCTCTCTTTCTTCAGGTATGACTTCTCGTTGAATTTTCAGTTTCTCGACAAGAGCGTCTACTGTTAGAGCATCTTCCTCCGTTCGCAGTCTCGTCAGAGTCTCGCTTTCGCTCTGCCACATTTGCTGGTACACGGCAAGTTGCTCGGCTCTACTCCTTTCCTGCAGCTTTAGAAGCGTTAGGAGCCCCTGATTGATCTCGTCCGTTTGTGCCTCACCTGTGGGCGGCAGAGGGCGGTCCAGTTCCTCCACAATGAGTTCATCGACGAGCTTTGCATCACGTCGAGTCACTTCCCTCTCCAGTAGTAATCCTAGGGGATGTTTCTCCTCTTCCAATGCTTGTGCCAGCTCCGTCCGGATCGCAGTTTTCGCAAGTGCGCGCCATCCGCGCTCGGAATCCCCCTCATTGAGCCACTCCGCAGCTTGCTGAAGACCACTTGCTACGGGCACCGTATCCCCTTTGGTTTCTCGCCCCTCCAACTCCTTAAGAAGCGTCTCCTGATTGCGCAACCCAATCGCTTGGCGCGCCAGTGTTTGATTCCTCATCCCTTTTGGGAGAGTTTTCACAAAGTCTGCTGCTTTCTTTTCGGCCTCGATCGCTTCCCTCAACCTCTTCAAGAGCTCCACCGTATCCGCCTCCTCAAGAGCTTTTTGTCGTTCAAGCTCTTGCTGGTAGGCGATTCGAGTTGCGTAGAGATGCCTGAGAGAATCCCACTCTTCACTTAGGCCTTCGTCCTCATCAATTTCTTGCCCCCTCTTCAACCAGAGGAGGCCCTCATTGAGTCCGTTTGCCGAATCAGCGCAATCCAACTGTATCAGAGCTGCGTGAAGATAGAGTTGCGGCTGTTCAGGATTCAATGCGAGGGCGGCTCGAAAATGCTGCAACGCCTCTTCCTTGTTGTTGTCCTCTTTGAGAGCAATTGTGCCTAGGTTGTAGTGCAGCGTGGCCTTCTGATTCCCCGTTGCCGATTCCAAATGCTCACGCATCCATTCGACATTCGCTCCAACTCCAGGGGTCGCCATGCATAAAAGGAGTGCCACGGCGCTCCTTCTGACCTCTGGAAGAGCTAAGGCTCCTAGTAGAGCCACTAGAGCGAGTCCCAAAGGATATTGATATAGAGAACGATATGCCGTTGGAGTGCCAGAGGTCTCTCGCTCCATGACTCCTGCCTTAATCTCACTTTCTTCTAGCGAGCTGACCTCTCCTCTCTCGATTTCGCCAATGAGGTCGTTAACTACGGCAAGAGGCGATTGTTCCTTTGCTAGATAGAATCGACCCCCTCCTTTTTCCGCCAAGCGCATGAGTAGAGTTTCGTCAAGTGACGAACTGACAGGTTCCCCATCAAACGAGACCCCGGGAACGATTTCTCCCTCTCTGGAGCCGAGTCCAATGCAAAAAAGGCGGGTCTTATAGGACTCACTTCCCTCTAGTCGACTTAGTAGGAGTTCCATTTCTTGGTCGCGCTCTTCACCTTCCAGTCGTTCCAGTCGCGTATCACCCCCGTCAGTTAACAGCACGATCGTTTTTTGCTTACTCGGATGTCGTTTTATATGGGTCTCGCGGATGACCCCTAGAAGCTCCATCAGATCCGTTCCTGCCGTATCGCCCTCATTGACCGCTATCCGTTTCGCTTGAAAGCGCGTATAGAGGTGGTCGAGTGTTGCAGGGACGAGACGCGTTGGCTGTGCCGTAAACGCGTAGAGAGCCACTTCTTGTCCATTGAGTCGACTCACCACCTCATCGACAAATTCCTTAGCTTCATCGAGTCGACTTACCCCCGACCGCGTATCGGCAACCTCCATCGAAGCGGAAGCGTCGACCAAAAAAATCACCTCGTGATGTTTTCTGCGCACCAACGCCCTTTGACTTTCTCCCTCTCTCTCTATCCAGTTCTCTTTGACCGCACCCCCGCGCCCTTCCTCCGGAAGGGGCTGTCGCGGATCCATCAGCGCCACTGTTACCAGAAATCCAGCAAGCAGCAGCAAAGCGACCCGCACCCTTGCTAGCAGCGGATCACGTGCCCGCAATAGCGGCTGTGAAAACTGCGCAGCGCCGCCACTTTGGTGGCGCAAAAGAAAGGAGTACCCGATCGCAATCGCCACCACTGCGATGAAAATAAGGCCCCATAATGGGGATCCAAATGATATCATGGCCATCTCCTTAGTGGTCCCGTCTCCAGAAAAGTAGCCGCTAAAAAGACCATCACTCCAGGAACGAGAAACCAGCGAGCGAAAGAACGCTTCCGCCTATTTTCTTCCCCATCACTTGTCACCCTCTCCTCCACCTTTGCCAAAGTAAGCCGACTGTCAGGGAGTCGACTCTTTTGCAGCCGATCAATCTCTTGGTAAATATCGACCAACCCCTTCCGCTCCGAAGCGAGGTAGAAACGACCCCCAGTAGCCTTGGCAGCTGCCTTCAGCTCTTCTAGCTCATTTGCATATTCAGGGCGGAGGATACCCGGCTCTATATTTACGATGTAGAGGTGTATGCCCTTTTCTGCCGCATCCGCAGCGGCATGACGAATCGGCATCGATCGCAACTCATGGTCGTTGTCAAATGGGTGGACAGTTTGGAGTCCGTCGGTGACCAGTACAATTGCCGTATCGCGGATCTCATAGGCAGGCTTTTCCTCGCCACTTAATTCTTCCGCATAGTGCCGCGTCGCCGCGATCAAGTTTGCTGTTTTGAAGATCGCATATCCGATCGCCGTTCCGTTTTCCTCCTGAGTCTCAGCCGAGCGCATTTCATGCATTTGGGCCAACAGGTGAGTGTGATCAAGGGTAAGCGGAGCGAGCACCTGAGGAGTACGTGCAAATGCAATAAGGCCGAGAAGATCATTCGTACGTCCTTCCAGCTTCAAATCCGCGTTACCCCGAATAAACTGCTCGGTCACCACCTTGAGATATTCCAGGCGACTAATTGTTTGCACCCCTTGAGACGTAGCAATTTGGAGCTGTTGCTCCATTGAGCCAGAGCGATCGAGAACGATGTAGAGAGCCGTACCTTCTATAGGAAGCTGCACCTCCTCCTCTTTCGCTACCGGATCCCCCTTCTCATCTTTAGGAGTTTGCGTCACGAAGTCATGTGGATCAAGAAAAGCCAAGCCAAGCAGAACCACGGAACAAAGCAGTAGCTGTCGCGGCAGGCGTACAAAGTGCACCTTGGTCGTCGCAGGCGCGGCCAGAAAATCCGGCAGGTGTGACACCGACAATGATGGATGCTCGCGCCTCCCCTGCCACCTACGCCACGCTAGATACCCCACTACCATTACCGCCAACGACGCTAATGCCCAGCCATGAATTTGCACGTCTCCACCTCAGATTTCCTCAGCCAGTATAAAACAGGCCGCCTCAGTTTTTCAATCATCAGGCACTGATTATCCGCCTAAACCTTAAACAACCCTTTCGCGGCAGCTTGTGATCGACAATATTTTTCTCGACGCAAAGACGGTAACATACTTTTACCCACAAGTTTTTGTGACGGAAATATGCGGTTTGTGCAGTGCGTTTTTTTT
>JBFIDQ010000117.1:0-8682 GCA_041603795.1 Chlamydiales bacterium | reverse complement strand
GTGCCGGACGCCTCAGGGGGTGGTGTCGTCACCTCTAGGTGCTGTGAATTCTCCGGAAGTCGTAGGTCTTGGAGCGATTCGCTTGCCTTAGCTTTTTCTGTTTGGCCTGTCGGCTCAATCGGACTGACTCCGCCAGGTCCTTGTATAGGTGTGCTCATCTTAGTCATCTCCTTTTTTGAGTCTGCTGTTGATGTCGTCGACCAGTTCGTAGCATACTTCTTGTAGAGATGCGAATTCTTTTTTGCCACGGCAGCGGTCCAGTGTGAGGACAATGCGGTCGAGCGCTTTTTGTCCCTCTTCTAGTGCTAGGTAGCAGTCCGCACAGTGAAAGTGGGGACGCGGATCGTCGTAGTCGTAGACGCTTGCCATTGTATACGTTTCGATCGCTTTTTCGTAGTCCTTGCTGAGTCGGTAGCACTGACCCAGGCCCATCCAAAAATCTGCATGGTAAGGATTGAGGAAGGTAAGGAATACAAAGCAGTCAGCTGCTTCCTTATAGCGTTTTTGAGTCAGATAGCGGCCTGCCGCAGCGAACATCGCGGTAAGGTCAGCGTCGCTAATGCCGTAAATTTGTTGGACAGTTCCGCCCTTGTGGAGGAATGTGATGAGTTCCTCTACGTATTTTGGATTGTCTAGCGAACATTCTTTGCTCATAAGAAATTCCCATGGTTCGTAGGTTGTCTTATCGCTATTGTATATAAATTTATTTAATTTGGCAACCAAAGAGGTGAGAATCGAGAAAGAATGAGGAAAATTTCAACATTGAGGCGTGATTTTTGGGCGTGGTTCAAAAACCGGGGGCTTAGGGTAACACCTTTTGTACGCGAAGGTCGCGAAGGTCGCGAAGAAGCGAAGGAACCGCAAAGGCGTTTTTAATGGCAGCACTAACAATCAGAGGGTTACGACCAATTAACCGCAGAGATGAAGCTGCGCAGAGAGGCATTGTTCACCCTTTCGGTCACTCGAGGAACGAAAGCTGATTCCACCCAGCCTAGCATTAGGGGCGAATGCCCCGACACGTACCAGCCTATGGCGTAAGCCATAGGTAGCTACCAAGAGATTGAGTTCTGAAGGAACGACATAGAGCGATGGCCTATCGAATTTTCTGTCGCTCCTTCGGAGCTCAGTCTTTTTTCCAAGCTACCTATGGCTCACGCCATAGGCTAGCATCTCTCGGAACTTCGTCCCTAAAAAACGACCGGAACTCACCCCAGTAAGGGTGAACAAGGCCTCTGCGTCGCTGCGTTTATTTGGTCGTAACCTTCTGATTGTTAGATCTGCCATTAAAATCGCCTTCGCGGTTTCTTCGCGATCTTCGCGTACAAAAGATGCTACCCTAAGCCCCAGGCTTCTGAAGCACGTCAAATGTTACTTGACTTCGTGAGGGTGTACGAGTATTCTATTTTTCAATCAAACGTTAATAACCTCTTGGAATGCTTTAATGTCTGCAATTTACGACCCTCGCTGTGTGCATCCTGCTTCGATTGGACCAACTGTACCCGGCCTTCAGTCTAAAGGCGATCATCCTGCGGCACGTCGTGTGGACCGGCTGGGTTGCGGCGTGCTACTGCTGGAAGCGGTACCTAGGCTCGGGGGGAGCCCAGAGGTTGTGCATACCGTAATCCAATATGCGGGCCTCAATGAAGGCAGTTGGGAAAAACAACTGGATGAGGCCGGTCAGTCTCTATTGGTAAGGGTCCTTGCTAGGGCTTCAAATATCGATTCGTATGATTGCGAGGATATTTTTAGCACTTTTCGACGCAATCCCAAGGCGTATGCAGAGGCTAATGAGCTAGTGACATCGATGGAACAGACGTTTAGGGGACCTAACAGGGAATGGCTGTGGGACTCCCTCGCTTTGCTTATTAAGGTGACAATTCCTGTCCAGTTGGAGCCTGAGGAGTTCCTGGAGGAGGTTTGGTTTGATCGATTTCAATTGAAGAAAAAATTGTTTGAAAGTAGCAACTCATGGGTTCTAGAGGCCGTTGATCTCAGTACCAACGACAGGGTGGCGGTCAAGGTAGCGAGGAACTCTCAGGCCAAAACCGCGCTCTTGGCTGAGGCAACTTTTTATTCCATAGCTCGGTCTAGATTTACCACCCCATTACCTGAGTGCAGATACTATGCAATGAAGACTTTGCAGTCTGCCAAGTCTGGAGAAAAGGCGGACCGCTCCATTCTTGTATCTGCCCCCCTTGGCGTTCCAATATCTAAACTCAAATTGGATAAGGCTGGCCGTCTGGAGTGTTTTAAGCAGATCTGTGCGTCCGTGCTGGAGCTCCATAAACGTGGCATCATACATGGGGATGTGAAGCCAGAAAATATGATTCGTGTCGAAGGGTCAGCAGGCTCGCAATACATGCTAATTGATTATGGTTGCTCGACAGGAGTCCAAAATCGATTGGGCTGCGCTCGCGGCGGCACCTCGGCGTATTCGGATACTCCGACTTCTGAGGGGTTCACGCCTTACTTGGAGGACTACGTGGGTTTGGGCTATTCAATAATAGCCCTTAATATCGGTATGGAGAAGTTTGGCAGCCTAAGTACGGAGGATCGAGGCGAGAAAATTAAAGATTCCTTTGATCTTCCTGAGTTGGCGCCTATTTTAATAGCTCTGTTTCAAGATAAGGCTGCGGGAAGGGAGTGTTTGCGTGCTCATCAGCAGTCGCAAGGCAGGGTAAAGACCATCAGCACGATGCGGGATTTGCTACGATTGTGCTACGAGCACCGATCTCATTTCAAGAAGGTGATGGATGGCGTCTAAGTGTGAGTGGGATCCAAGGCTCCGGCGGCCCCAGCCACTGTTCTAGTAGACCAAAGGCTCTGGAGGATTCCCCCATTCATCTTGTCGCTTCTTTTGACGCTCTGCTTCTAGGAGAGCCATTAGCTCAGGGCGCAGCTCCTCGAAGGCTTGTGGATCCGTATCTACGAGGTTATTGGCCTCAAACCCGTCTAGCGTCAGACAATAGAGTGCCCACTCATCTTCGTATTCGCCTCGAGGGTCGAAATAGTGAATGAAGTTCCAGTCGAATCCTTTAAAGTTGCAGATGATTGATTCCAGGTGATTCGCTCCTTCTGTCGGCTCATATCGAATATATGGCACGGTATCCCACAGCGATTCGGGAAAAATGAGAGTGCCTAAGATGGAGTAAGGGTGGGAACCTCTTGTCACTTCATCATCCGTCGTAGCGTACACGATATCGGTGTCGTTTGTTATCCGGCCCGAAGATAACGCGGGAGACAAGTCGCGTCCGACTAACGGCTGCACCGTCGAGAATGTATTCTTCAGTTCATTAGCGGTCTCTTCGATATCGACTTGTGCGAGACTTAATATCGTAGGAGCTACGTCGGCATGACTGCTAAATTGCTTGATTTGTTGCATTGGGAGTTCGTCTCCAGCCATTAGAGACGGATGACAAATATAGAACGGGACATCTGTGGCCTCTCGATTTAGAGTGTGGCATTTTTGCCACTGAAATCCTCGTCTTCCGAGAGTATCGCCATGGTCGGACGTGAAAATAATATAGGTATTCTCCCACATAGGAGTTTCCTTTAGGGCCTCCAAAATCGCGTAGATTTGTTGATCCACTTCACGAACGAGGTGGTAGTAAAAGCGCCTCAGTTTTTCACGGCCTTTCGATGTGAAGTAGAGGGGGTACATAATCGAATAGGAGGCGACCACATTTGGTAAATTCAGCTGACTAAGCCTATGAATACTTGGCTGTTGGTCCAAATCCATGGCGTCGGTGAGTGGTATGGAGGGTAGGTTTGGGAGGTCGATCTCCTTCGGAAAGGTTCTGCGAAGGAAGTGGCGAAAGGCGAGAGAGATGTCGTGCGGATTGACGAAATCCACTGCGTAGAAGAAGGGATTTTGATCGCCCTCTTCCACACTTTTTGCTTTGGCTTGGAGAAGGTCAATGATTTGTCGTGCAAAACCGGGATCCCTTTGTGATCCCGCATTTCTTGGATCCGCACCGTGAGGTTCAGGTCCGACCCAAGCATTGGAAAATCCGTATGGCTTTAGTGGGTGGGCATCTTGATAGAGCTTAATCGCCTCAAGAATAGGGTCGCCATTTTTTTCGGTGGTCTGAATCGGCTCACCACACTGGTCTCGCAGCTCCTTGTTGGCGATATGAAATTTACCAATGTAGGCAACGTCTTCTTCTTCATATCCTGCAGCACGAAACCAGTTGCCTAGTGTCGGGACGCTGTACTCCCCGAGCCACGTCATTTCCGGATCGTCATGTCTTTTTGCTCCGCCGTCTGTCTGCGTGACACCGGTAACGCCGGAGTATTGGCCCGTGTAGAGCACTGTGCGACTGGGCGCACAACATAGGCTTGCGACCTTATGCTTTGTGAACTCGACCCCGTTTTCCTTGAAGTACTGGTGAGCGGGTAGCTGCTCTTTGTACCACGGCTCTAAAACAGACTCCCAGCCATAGGGAATGCTGCCTTCCTGATCTGTGACAATCAATAGAATGTTGGGTCGACTAGATGCTGCAGCGAGCCCACTTTGTAAAATCAGACCTGTGATGAGGAGGGGTAAAAAAAACTTTCGCATGGTGATCATTCTCATCCTGACGATTGGCGTTAGAACGACGACGCTATTGGAACGGATTATTTAGTACAACTGAAAATTTTTAGGGTACTTATGTCTAGACAAGGGTGCATTCCCGATTTGTGGGCCTCGTTGTACCGGGGCTCATAAAACGGGGAGGCGTCCCTCGGACAATTTCCTGCCACGACTTAATGGCCCATCGCGATGGATCGAGCTCGGTGAGGCAATTCAGGAAGAGCTGTGCCACTTGCATGTTCGTAATGAGGGGAATGTGATGGTCAATTGCGAGGCGGCGTAGAAGGTGTCCTGTGTCAACGCCGTGTCGACTCGGGTCTTTGGGCACGCTGACGATGAGGTCCACTTCGCGCTGCTCGATAAGTGGCTGGGCATTGGGTTCGATTCCATCTTTGACCTTATAAATGAAATGAGATCCCACACCATTGCGCGTGAGGAAGTCGTGGGTTCCCTCCGTGGCATAGAGCTCCCATCCCGCCTCCTCGAGGCAGCGGAGGCTCTCCAGTAGTTTGCCTTTTTGTCCGCCACCGACACTCACAAGCAACTTTTTGTTCTCAACAGACTGCTCTGTGGCAAGCCAAGAGCGGTAAAAGGCTTGCAGGAGATCGTCGCCTAGGCAAGCGACCTCACCGGTGGAGGTCATCTCCACATGTGCGACGGGATTCGCTCCCTTCAATCGGTGGTAAGAGAACTGAGGCGTTTTTACGCCAACGTAGTCCAGTTCGAGCGTTTCATAGCGCGTCGGATTCCATTTACCCATCATGGCTTGCGTAGCGATCTCTATGAAGTTGTATCCCGTAACTTTTGATACAAAGGGAAACGAGCGCGCGGCGCGAAGGTTGCACTCGATGACCTTGATGGCATTATCTTTGGCAATGAACTGGATGTTGAATGGACCCGTAATACGCAGCGCCTTGGCAATTTGTTGCGTGATTTTTTTTGTGCGTCGAATGGTCTCTAGGTAGAGGCGTTGTGGGGGTAGGACGATGGTGGCGTCACCTGAGTGCACGCCGGCATTTTCTATGTGCTCGGAGATCGCTTCAATGATGACGTTGCCTTGGAGCGCCACGCCATCGATCTCAAGCTCCTTTGCTCCCGTGATGAACTGGGATACGACGACCGGTTGGTCAGAGCAAAGTTCCATCGCCTCACGCAAAAAACGTTCGAGCTCGCTTTCGTCGCTGATCACCCGCATGGCCGCACCCGATAGCACATAGGAGGGGCGCACGAGGAGCGGATAGCCCACTTTCTCGGCGAAGAGGTGAGCGCGATCAAGTGAGGTTACCTCCTCCCACTCTGGCTGGTCGATCTCTAGCGAGGAGAGAAGCGAGCTGAATCGTTGTCGATTTTCAGCCTGGTCAATGGCATCCGCTGGGGTGCCAAGTAAATGGTAGCCTGCTTGATGTAGAGCAGGGGCAAGGGTGTTGGCAATCTGTCCGCCTACCGAAACCACAACTCCGGAGCTCTTCTCAAAATCAGCGATGTCCCGCACTCGCTCAAGAGTCAGCTCTTCAAAGTAGAGGCGGTCGGACTCGTCGTAATCGGTAGAGACCGTCTCCGGGTTGCAATTGATGACAACCGTAGGCTCTCCCATCTGACGCAGTGTTTTGGCGGTGTTGACGCAGCACCAATCGAATTCGACGGAGGAACCAATGCAGTAAGGTCCTGATCCAAGAACCAGAGTGGGGGCGCTTGGACTCGCCTCAAGATCGTGCTGAGCACCGTGGTAGGTGAGGTAGAGATAGTGGGTTTCCGCCTCGAACTCGCCCGCGAGGGTGTCGATTTGCTTGACCCAAGGCACGATGTTTTCCTTCAGTCGAAAGGCCCGCACCTCCTCTTCACTTTTGCCTACAAGAGCTGCGATGGCGCTGTCCGCATAACCCCAGCGCTTTGCACGGGCTACGGATTGATGCTCCAGCTCATTTATCTGGGGAGCCATGGTTACGGTGGAGTAGATGTGGTGGAGAAACCACGGGTCGATGAGCGAAAGCTTATGCGCTTCATCGACAGTGCCCCCCTTTAGAAAATATTGGCCCAAGGCAAAGAGACGCCGATCCGTGGCATGGGCAATTTCCTCTTCGAGATCCTCAATAGGATGAGGATAGTCGTGGAGGCCGCTAGCCCCCTGATTGGTCATCCTTATCGCCTTCTGCAACGCTTCAGGGAAGGAACGTCCGATGGCCATGACTTCGCCAACGCTTTTCATCTCCGGACCAATCCGGCGATCCGCCGCACGGAACTTACTATTGTCCCATCGAGGCATCTTCACCACGCAATAGTCGAGGGCCGGCTCGAAGAAGGCCGATGTTTTTTGAGTGACGGTATTTCGGAGGAGATGAAGCTTGCGGCCGAGTACGAGTTTGGCGGCCACAAAAGCAAGGGGGTAGCCCGTGGCTTTTGAGGCAAGGGCACTCGATCGCGATAGCCGAGCATTCACCTCGATTACGCGGTAGTCACCATTCTTAGGGTCGAGTGCGTACTGGATGTTGCACTCGCCGACGATGCCAAGGTGGCGCGCTGTGCGGATCGCGATTTCTCGAAGCGAGTGATACTCTTCATTGGTAAGGGTTTGTGACGGCGCCACCACGATGCTCTCACCAGTGTGGATTCCCATCGGGTCGAGATTTTCCATGTTGCAAACAGTGATGGTGTTGTCCGCACTATCTCGGACGATCTCATATTCGATTTCTTTCCAGCCGGCGAGGTATTCCTCCACTAGGAGTTGCGGCGCGCCGCTTAGCGCTTCGGAGGCACGCTGGCAGAGCTCTTTCTCATTTGCAACGCGAGCGGATCCTTGTCCGCCGAGCGAATAGCCGGAACGGATCATTAGCGGGTAACCAATCTCTTTTGCGGCTTGGCACGCCTCGTCAACAGTCGTAGCAATGACACTGCGTGCTGTTTTGATCCCGATTTTCGCTAGTGATTTCTTAAACAGGTCTCGATCTTCTGTAGTGCGGATGGCCGCCACAGGGGTCCCTAGAACGCGAACGCCGTAACGCTCAAGGACGCCACTCTCTTCCAGCCGGAGTCCTAAATTGAGCGCTGTCTGACCACCAAACCCGAGTAGAATTCCATCGGGCCGCTCTTTCTCGATGATGCGCGTAACGGTGTCTACGTTTAGAGGGTGTAAATACACCGTGTCGGCCATGCAGCTGTCGGTTTGCACCGTGGCGATGTTGGGATTCACCAAAATGGTGGCAATGCCTTCCTCCTTAAGCGATTTAATCGCTTGTGTGCCGGAGTAGTCAAACTCGCCTGCCTGTCCAATGCGGAGTCCGCCTGAACCAAGTATAAGTACTTTTTTTGGATCGCTCATCTTATAATGTCTCCACAAATGCTTTGAACATCCACTGTGTATCAGTAGGCCCTGGGGTTGCCTCAGGATGGAATTGTATCGCGGAGAAGGGAAGCTCTCTATGGGCGATGCCCTCTACGGAGTCGTCATTGAGATTGCGGTAGCTGACGCGCCAATCGCTGTGAAGGCTCGCCTCGTCAATGGCGTAGCCGTGATTCTGACTGGTAATCACGCACCGTTCGGTGCCCTCTTCGATGCAGGGTTGATTGTGGCCACGGTGCCCAAAGCGCAATTTATAGGTGCTGGCACCAGCTGCCAAAGCAAGTAACTGGGTCCCTAGACAGATTCCAAAGATGGGCTTTTCCTTTGCCATGGCCTTCTGCAAAATGCGTACGGTCGTTTGGCATTGGGTGGGGTCACCTGGTCCGTTGGAAAGAAGGACTCCGTCAAATGGCTCTTCTGAGTAATCGTAGTCGTATGGTACCCGAACGACGGTGACTGGCAATTGACGTAGTGAGCGCAAGATATTTTCCTTCATTCCGCAGTCAACGACGATGAGGCGCTTGTCGTTTTCACCATAGGTTTTAGAGCGATCCACTGTGACTTTGCTCACGAGGTCCTGAGAGTTGGGATCGACAAAGTGCCACTGCTCAACTCCATAAGGGGCAATCACACCAGGAATCGAACCAGCTTCTCGTAAACGATGGGTCAGTGCTCGGGTGTCGACGGCTGTAATAATAGGAACATTTTGCTCCTGGAGCCATTCTAGAAGGGATTGCATGCCGGTAGTGTGACTCCAATTCAAACACGCTTC
>JBFIDQ010000116.1:0-8714 GCA_041603795.1 Chlamydiales bacterium | reverse complement strand
GGTGATTCAGGATTAACTGAGATTTCATCCTGAATATCGCTCGATGCGCGCTTAAACTCACGAATACCTACTCCTAAACTGCGAGCAAGCTCAGGCAGGCGTTTCCCCCCGAAAAGGAGAAGGACTATGAACAGTGTGAACACGATTTCCCAAGTACCAATCAAAGCTCTACCTCATAAGTTTAGATTCGCTTCCATCAAACCCTACCAGCAACCGTGATTCTAATAAATCCCGGTGGCTGTCGTGGTGAACTTAAAGGAGTCGTAGTTATTCTCTGGTATATTCGATCGATTGTGCGTAAAGCTCGAGGAGGCACCTAGAATAACCTTTGGATGCGCCTTGAATGAGAGTCCACCACCAAGAGAGTAGGCGTCGTCACCGCGCTTTTTGGTCACATGAACGGCGTGCATATTTCGATAGCGATCGAAACGAATGAGTCCAGTGGCGTTTGCGCTCCACTTTTCGTTGATGGTTTTGTTGTAGGCAAGCTGGCCCTGGTAGCGGTAGTAGCGCATGGGCTCCGCTCCGGCAACGGGCGACTTGTCATAGCGCAAGAGCCCGGTTGCGGTAAGGACTCGCTTAGGGTCGATGATGTAAACGATCGAGCTCGAGGAGTCGGAGACAAGACCAAAGTGCACCGCGCTGCCGTAGTGGTGTCGCTTGGTATATCCCGTAGTCGACAGAAGTTGAATATTTTTCGAGTAGTTATGGATGTACTTAAGCAAAAACCGTACATTGTTTTGGAAAA
The DNA here is from genome assembly GCA_041603795.1 of Chlamydiales bacterium. Lineage (GTDB taxonomy): Bacteria > Chlamydiota > Chlamydiia > Chlamydiales > JBFIDQ01 > JBFIDQ01. Next base: position 7,966 of record JBFIDQ010000116.1, on the reverse strand, counting down.
TGCTCCAGTCTGTTTTGAGGTGCGTATACCCCACCTGGCCTTCGATAACGTGTCTCTTAAACGAATAAACAAATCCCGTGTTGCCTGTGACAAGGAAGAGGTCGTTGGCTGTGAGCTTATCATTATCACTCAGATAAAAAATCACCCCATTTTTCCACGTAAGATTCTCAACGGAAAGGGGATAAGTATGTGACAGTACAAGCGCCACTGCCGCGATTCGGTCATCTACCTTGCTCGGACTTGAAGTAAGTGATGGATTGAAGGGAGAGGGTAAAAAATCTGTTGTCCCCAAGTTTGCGTTACTGTCGAAGGTGTGGCTGAGGGAGATGACGCCGCCGAAGGTGTGTTTGCGCTCACTGCCGATGTGGGAAAGTAGCGTCCTAACATTTTGTCGAACATCAGGGGGGATATCTTGTTCAAGGGTCGCCTCAAGCTCCCGCTTAGCCTCTGCTTTAGCACCTAAGGCTAAGTGGGTTCGTGCCTTCTCAAGTCGACTCTGTGCATGTTTAGGGTCGAGTACCAGCGCGCGTTCATAAGCAAACAGCGCTTCTTCGTAATCGCCTAGCTCATAAGCTGCCTGTCCGATGAGGTGATTGAGCATGAGGTTGTCAGGATCCTCCATCAGCGAGACTTGAAACGCATCTAAGGCCCCCTCGTAATCCTTCTGTTCATAAGCGACCTTTCCCTCCAAGAAACTAGCTTTAGCCTCCTGAAGGCCTGCAAAAGCGGCCTGACAGACAAGTAGTGTGCTGAGAATAAGAAGAGGGCGAATGGATTTCGTGCACAAGGGTCTATCTCCTGAGAGTTCACTGGCTTAGTGATACCGCTCCATCATCCTTCTTATCAAGGGCTTTTTTGGCTAAAAGCTCGGGAGACTGAAGAAGATAAAACTAAGAGATGTATATTCTTCTTAAAAGAGACTGTGGAAATGTTCACTCTTCACTGGGAAGCTCTAGGGAGAAAACCTGAGCATAGATTGTTTGTTTGTGTTGGTAACTGTCCCGAGTTGTTGACCTTCCGCTGTTATGAACAAAGATGTCGCAACCTATCAACAGGCTATGAACGGGTTATGGTGTGTGTTTTCCACACAGTTGGACTAAGGAAGATTGACCAATTGCCGATGATTACTCTGAGCCGAATGAGGAAACCATGAGTAAGATTCTTCTTGTCGAAGACAACGAAATGAACCGTGATATGTTGTCGCGACGCCTAAAACGTAGAGGGTTTGAGGTCGTGATGGCCGAAAATGGCGAGGAGGGCATCGCTATGGCCGCTTCGGAAAGGCCCGACCTTATTCTGATGGATATGAATCTACCTATTAAAGATGGGTGGGAAGCAACAGCGGAGATAAAAGGAAACTTGGATACACAAAAGATTCCCGTTATTGCACTTACAGCCCACGCAATGACGTGCGAAAGAGAGCGAATCATCAAGGCTGGCTGTGATGAATATGAAACAAAGCCTATCGATTTCCCCAGGCTAATCGGAAAGATTGAACTATTGGTGAGTGGAGGGGTAAATCATGCTGGCTGAGGAAAAGGGAAAAATTCTCGTAGTTGACGATAACGAAATGAATCGAGATCTACTCCTTCGGCGCCTTGGGCGGCAGGGACATGAGATTACGCTTGCTGGAGACGGACAAGAGGCTCTTAATTTGCTTGGCGAGAAGCCGTTTGATCTTGTCCTCCTTGATATTATGATGCCTGGAATGAATGGATACGAGGTGCTTGAGCATCTCCGAGAAAAACCAAAGTGGCGCAAAATTCCTGTTATTATGATCTCTGCTCTTACAGAAATGGACAGTATCGTTCGCTGTATTGAGCTGGGCGCAGAAGACTATCTTCCTAAGCCGTTTAAAACGGTCCTCTTAAATGCTCGCGTCGGCGCATGTTTGGAAAAGAAGCGCCTGCGTGACCAGGAAGATCAGTTTATGGTGGAGCTGAAGGGAGAACAGCAGCGCACGGAAGATCTTCTGCGCGTGATTCTTCCTGGCCCGGTAATTGAGGAGCTCAAAGAGACCAAAACGGTAAAGCCAAGAAGATACGAGAATGTGGCGGTTCTATTTTCGGACATTGTGAACTTTACTGGATTTTGTGAGGAGAAGCCGCCGGAGGTTGTTGTAGCGCACTTACAGGAACAGGTCAGTGCCTTCGAGGATCTCACTGTAAAGCACGGTATTCAGAAGATCAAGACGATAGGTGACGCGTTTATGGCGACAGCGGGACTCCTTTCAAAAGAGGACAATCCTGTCCTCCGTTGTTTGGAGTGTGGTCTTGAAATGATTGAAATTTCCAGTAAGCTGGGTGCGGGATGGCAGCTCCGGGTTGGGCTGCACATTGGACCTGTAATGGGGGGTATTGTGGGACACCGCCAATATCTATTTGATGTTTGGGGAGATGCTGTCAATACCGCGGCCCGGATTCAGGAGTCGGGTGAAATCGACAAAGTAAGCTTGAGCGAAGATGCGTGGAAGGTTGTGAGCAAGCAGTGTGAGGGCTCAGCACGTGAGATTGATGTTAAAGGGAAAGGCCTCATTCAGGTCTACGACGTGATGGGCCTCTCCTCTCTAACTAGTTAAACTTCCTCATCAGAAGAGGCTTCCTGCGTCTGGGTGCCGGCATTAATTAGAGCGTTGATTTGGTTGCGAATGACAACTAGGGACTCTGTTTTGCTCGCAAGTAGTTGGGTGCCACCTTCAACCGAGCGCAACTCCTGCAGACGACTTCCAAAATGAAGCAGAACGTGTAGTGTGCTGTCAAGGTCGGTGATGAATTGAAATTCGTCCCCATCAATTCGACGAATCCTATTCAGAAAAGCAAACAGCTCTCCGTGGCGAAGAGTATCTGAAGTGATCAAGTTGATGAATTCGCCCTTTTCGCTGACGTCTTTCGATAGCTTTACAGGGATTGAATACTCCTGAACCAGCTCTTGAAGGGCTGTAAATGCGATATCGTCCAATTCTCCCTGTTGGGATTCTCCGCGAACAAGTGATTCAAATAAGTGCTGAGCGGCATCGCGATTTCCGCCGGTGGCCGCGACTGCGGCATTTTGGATCTCGCGAAAAGTAGAGCGTGAGATATTGAGAGAAAAAATACGCTTGAGTACTCGATCAAATTTTTCGATCTCGGCAGCTTGTAACATGAAATGTCTCCTTGGTTATTTCCTCCAGAACATACCTTTTTGACGGTTTAGACTCGACCCCTTTCCTAAACCGTTGTAAGAAAAGAAGGAAGGGGGCTATCAGCAGCTTCCTCTAGAATAGAGGAGACCTCAAGTTCGAGAAATGCGTCAACTTGCGAAGGAGCCAGTCCCACATAGTTTTCCTGGTGAATAATGGTGTCCAAATCCACAGAAAAGTGTGGGTCAGCTTCAATACGACTAAGTAGGTCGTTGGGAAGCCCTTCTTCCTTTATTTGCTTCGACGAAGCCATGCTGTGTTGCCGAAGGCGCTCGTGAAGATCTTGGCGATCGCCACCCGCTTCCACGGCGCGCATTAAAATATTCTCCGTGGCCATAAAGGGAAGCTCTTCGGCGACATGACGCGCAATTACCTGTGGGTAGACGACAAGGCCATCAGAAATTTCGATCAATAGGTTCAGAATACCGTCAGCCGCCAAAAAGGACTCCGGTAGGGCAAGGCGGCGGTTGGCGGAATCGTCAAGAGTGCGCTCGAACCACTGATTTGCGGCCGTATGCGGTCCATTTGCGGCCAGGGAAAGGAGAAAGCGGGAGAGCGCACAGATGCGTTCCGATTTCATAGGATTACGTTTGTAAGGCATCGCGGATGAGCCCACCTGAGAGGCGCCAAACGGCTCTTCGATTTCTTTGAGGTGGGCAAGAAGACGTAGGTCTGTAGCCATCTTATGTGCAGAGGTGGCGACGCCACTAAGGAGTTGATAGATTCGATCATCTTGCTTGCGGGAATAGGTCTGACCGCTCACGGGGGTTGTCTCGGTAAAGCCAAGTTCCTGAGTAACTTTTTTCTCCAACTCCGCCACTTTTTTGTGGTCTCCATGGAACAACTCGAGAAGAGATGCCTGGGTACCCGTTGTGCCTTTTATCCCCAAAAGTTGCAGGTTTTGGGTCCGGTGACGCAAATCCGCAAGATCCATAGTAAGCTCGTGAATCCACAGGCAGGCGCGCTTGCCCACGGTGGTTAGCTGTGCCGGCTGGAAGTGAGTAAACGAAAGCGTTGGCAGGTCGCGATTTTCTTTAGCAAACGTGGCGAGGTTGCGGATTACACGTAAGAGCTTCTTTTCGATAAGGTGCAGCGCCTCTCTAAAGATAAGCAGGTCGGCGTTGTCTGTTATGGTGCAAGAGGTCGCTCCCAGGTGTAGGATCGATCTGGCATTCGGGCAAAGCTCCCCGTAAGCATGAATGTGTGCCATCACATCGTGGCGCAGTTCCTTCTCGAATCTAGCAATCACATCAAAATGAATCTCGTCGCGATGCGCTTCGAGCTCAGAAATTTGCGAACTGCTAATAGGTAATCCTAGCTCCCTCTGTGCGCGTGCAAGGGCGATCCAGACTTTTCGCCAGCTAACCGCGCGGTGCTTTGGCGAAAACAAATGGGACATGTGGGGACTCGCGTAGCGAGTCGACAGGGGGCTTTCGTAGGATTCCATAAATGCCTCAGGTAAGTGAGCGAATGCGGTCGAGCAGATCCTCAATTGACTTCTTTTGCTTGCCAGTGAGCTTGATCCTACCGCGGGTTAATGTTTGGTAGAGCTTGTTGAGGGAAGTGATGGCCACCTCCCCCTTGTTTTGTCGGCGGCCGTCATCATCATCTAATGGAAAGAGCTCACGTATCAAAGCGAGCAGCTCTGCCTTAGTTTCGCCTTGGTAGTCCTCGACGAATTTCTGTTTTGCGGTGAGTTCACCTTCTCGGCTAGCCAACGAATAGATGGCCTGCCGTGGCATTGCCTCGATTTGAGGACGTAGCTTCTTAGGCATATCGGAATGAAACGTGTAGTACTGCAGAAAGTTGTAAGGGGTCTGCCGGTTTCCGTAGGTTGCGATGAGCCAGGCCGAGAATGCTCCGTCGCGGTATTTGGTAAGAATTTTCTGTGCGCGACTGATTCGTTCTCCATGAAGAATTGCCGCCTGATTGGTGATGGCTTTTACTTCAGAGGTGATCGATAGGAGTTGTGTGAGATCGGCAGAGACATCTTGCTCCTCATTTGCATACGTAAGCAACAAGCCTTCCAGCTGCTCGCGCTCACCCTCGCTTAGCTCGGTAACGCTAAAAACTCCGGCAAAACTGGATAGCTGACCCTTCGTTGACTCCCGCGCAAGTGTCGCCATCTTTTGTTGGTTGGGAGTCTTTTTTTTCCCCAACCGCTCGTTCAGCATCGCATTGATCTTACTCATATCCGCTCCAGTTTTGTAAATACGCTTTACATGCGCGCGAGTACTTCTTTGGTGAGCGCGCGGTAGTCTTTTGCCGCACGGGACTTCGGTGAGGTTAGAAAGACGGGCTTTCCATACACAGATGCCTCTTGCACGGCAACATCACGCCGCACTTTTGACTCCAGGGCTTGCCCTGGAAAGGTTGTCTCAATGACTCCCAAAAAGGCGTCGTTACTTTTTCCTCTACTATTCCAGAAAGAAAGCGCTACGCCAAGGACCTTGATGGTGTGACGCGAATCGACACTCGCAATGAATTGCGACAGGCGCTCTAGTCCTTTGACACTGTAAAACTCGGGAGTGGCGCAAATCAAGGAGTGATTGGCGGCGATAAGAGCGGACTCCGTCAACCAACAAAGAGAGGGTGGGGTGTCGATGAGAATCACGTCATAATCAAGGGGGCGCAACACCTCTTTCAGGCGTTCGTGGCTATATCGATCCGATGCCAAGGATCCTGTGACCTCTACCCTTTCGAGCCAGGTGTCAGCTGGAATCAAGTCTAGCTTTTTGAGGTCGGTATGCAAGATGACACTGGCAACATCTTTGGTTCCTTGTAGAACCTCTGCAAGGCTTTCGTATTCATCTGGATCAAATCCAAGACCCGTTGTCAAATTAGCCTGAGCGTCGAAATCAATAAGGAGCACACGCTTCTTGTGAAATTTAACAAGAGCCGTGGCAATATGCAGAGCCGTAGAGGTCTTTGCCGTCCCCCCTTTGAAACTACTGATGGCTATGATCTGTTTGTCCATCTTCCTCTCCTCTTTCTAGTGGGCTACTGTCGCTTCCTTGGAGTAAGGCGACTGCAACGCTCGTGTAGTAATCTCTTCTCGCAACTTGGTAAGAAACTCGTCAACATTCACTTCGCCATGCACCACGTTGTCGCGAGTCCGAAGTGATGCCGTTTTGTGCTCCAACTCCTGATCCCCAATGGTTAGAATATAGTTCACCTGATCAAGCTGAGCCTGCCTCACCTGCTTGCCTACGGTCTGTCCGCTGCAGTCGACTTCACACAGCAAGCCAGAGCGGGCGATCTTCTGGCAGAGCTCTTGGCTATATTCTTGGTGGCGATCGGCCACACAAAGAATGCGAACTTGGCGGGGATTAAGCCAGAGAGGGAATTTTCCCGCAAAGTGTTCAATGAGGTTACCAAAGAAGCGCTCTACGGATCCGTAAATGGCGCGGTGAATCATCACAGGCCTCTTGCGCTCTCCGTCTGCATCGTTGTACTCGAGATTAAAGCGGCGTGGAAGTGACATATCCAGCTGGATGGTGCCGCATTGCCAGGAGCGTCCGATGGCGTCTGTGATATGAAAGTCGATCTTGGGACCATAAAAAGCTCCGTCACCTTCGTTGAGGCGGTACTCCTTTCCCCAGCGATCAAGGGCGCGCTGTAGAGCCGCAGTTGAGGTCTCCCACTCTTCGTCAGAGCCAATCGATTTTTCCGGACGGGTCGAGAGTTCAAGGCGGTATTCAAGTCCAAAAGTCGAATAGATCTCATCCGCAAGCTCAATCACTCTCACGATCTCATCTTCAATATCAGAAGGTTTCATATAAATATGGGCATCGTCCTGATGGAAACTCCGCACGCGGAAGAGTCCAGATAGAGAACCTGAGGGCTCGTAGCGGTGGACGTGACCAATCTCGGCTACGCGCAGCGGAAGTTCACGGTAGCTATGGTGGGTGCTTTTGTAGTGCAGCATGCCGCCTGGACAGTTCATGGGCTTGATCGCGAAGTCGCGATCTTCAATGCTAGAGGTGAACATATTCTCGCGGTAGTTTTCCCAGTGACCTGAAGTCTCCCATAACTCGCGTGTCATCATCGCTGGGGTCATGATTTCCAGGTAACCGCCAGCTTGATGTACTTCACGCCAGTACGCGAGAAGCTGATTCCATACAATCATCCCTTTGGGGTGAATAAAGGGCATTCCTGGTGCTTCCTCCTTCAATGAGAAAAGATCGAGGCGCGGACCCAAAATCTTATGATCGCGCTTCTTTGCTTCCTCGAGTCGCTCTAGGTACTGTTGCAATAGCTCTTTGTTGGGGAAAGTGATCCCATAAATGCGGGTTAGCATCTCTCGGGAACTGTTGCCTCGCCAGTAAGCGCCCGAATTCCTTAGGATTTTTAAGGACTTAATTTTGTTTAGATTGGGAAGGTGTGGACCGCGACAAAGGTCAAAAAATTCGCCTTGACGATAGGCGCTGATGGTCGCTCCGTCCTCAAGCCCTTCTATGAGCTCAACTTTGTAAGGGTTATCTTTGAACGCTTCAATCGCAGCCTTTTTATCTGCTAAAACTTCGCGAGTCGGACGTGGTCCCTCTTTGATTATTTTTTTCATTTCCTTTTCAATTTTAGGAAAATCTTCCTCGGAAATCGTTAGATTCGCAAAGTCATAGTAAAAACCATTTTCAATTGGGGGGCCAATTGTGGGCTGGGCATCGGGGTAAAGCCGCAAAACAGCTTGCGCCAAGACGTGAGCCGAGGTGTGCCAGTAAACTTCGCTCCCTTCGGGGTCGGCAAAATCAAAGAAATTGACTTGGTCTCCGTCGGAAAGAGGCGTCC
>JBFIDQ010000115.1:0-8734 GCA_041603795.1 Chlamydiales bacterium | reverse complement strand
TCTTGGTGACTTTTGATGTTGTATATAGTGGACAATCCGCTTCGCTATTGGGTATCATGGTCTGCTCAAAAGGTGAGGCTATTCATGCTGGACGAAGTCAGAAAAGAAGGTTTTTCGGAGAGGGAAGAGGGCGTTCAAGCGTTCTGGCACGAGAGGCATATTTTTAAAAAGACGGTGGAGTCTAGAAAAGACTCTCCATTTTTCACTTTCTATGATGGTCCTCCGTTCGCCACAGGAGTGCCTCACTATGGTCACTTACTCGCACAAACAATCAAGGATGTAGTTCCTCGCTACAAGGCGATGAAGGGTTTTTGTGTGCCTCGACGTTTTGGTTGGGACTGCCATGGCTTGCCAGTAGAGAGCTTAATTGAGCAGGCGCATGAGCTATCGGGAGCTGCATCAATTGAAGAATTTGGGATTCCTAAGTTCAACGAGGAGTGCCGCAACGTCGTTCTGCGCTACACGAAGGAGTGGGAGGAAACGGTCCATCGTATGGGACGTTGGGTGGATTTTTCTGACACGTATCGCACAATGGACCTCCCCTTTATGGAGTCGGTATGGTGGGTCTTTAAGCAGATCTTCGACAAGGGATTGGTCTACGAGGGCTACAAGGTGATGCCCTTTTCTGCGCGCCTTGGAACGCCTCTCTCGAATTTTGAGGCGACACAAAACTACAAGGATGTTGACGATCCGTCGCTAACGGTGTCTCTTCCCGTTCTTGGCGAGACCGACACCTTCTTTCTCATATGGACGACCACGCCGTGGACGCTTATCTCGAATCTGGCGGTGACGGCTGGACCGAATATCGATTACGTGAAGGTGAAAGATGTTCACGATGGCAACCACTATATCTTGGCTGAGGCGCGTCTGCCTGTGTACTACAAGGATACAGGCGACTACCACGTGGTCGAAACGTTCAAGGGGAGTACTCTTGAAGGTAAGGAATACGAGCCTCTCTTTCCTTACTTTGCGTCGCATCGGGATGAGGGTGCCTTCCGCGTGATCCTTGGCGACTTTGTCACAACGGAAGATGGAACGGGATTGGTCCATACGGCTCCGGCGTTTGGTGAGGACGACTTCTACGCGTGTCAGAAGGCGGGAATAACTCCGGTTTGCCCCGTTGACCAGAACGGAAAATTCACGAAAGAGGTCCCTGACTACGAAGGGCAGTGGGTGAAGGATGCGGACAAGGAGATTGCAAAGCATTTAAAGGCCAATGGCCGTGTTATCAAACAGACTACGATTCGCCACCGCTACCCCTTCTGTTGGCGTACCGATACGCCACTCATCTATCGTTCCATGCGCACCTGGTTTGTCGGTGTAGAAAAAATCAAAGAGGACCTTGTTGCGGCAAACCAGCAAATCCACTGGACCCCAAATCATATCAAAGAGGGGCGCTTCGGAAAGTGGCTTGAGGGGGCACGTGACTGGGCTATTTCACGAAACCGCTACTGGGGCACGCCAATTCCGATCTGGCGCTCCGAGGATGGTGACGTGGAAGTCATGGGCAGCATCGCAGAGCTCGAGGAGCTGACTGGAGAAAAGATAACGGATTTGCATCGCCACCACATCGATCACCTCACGTTCGAGAAAAACGGCAAGACATACCGACGTATTCCGGAAGTATTTGACTGCTGGTTTGAATCGGGTTCGATGCCCTATGCCCAAAACCACTACCCATTCGAGAATAAGGAACTGACCGAAACGGGGTTTCCTGCGGACTTCATCGCGGAGGGACTCGATCAGACGCGCGGCTGGTTCTACACGCTCAATGTGCTCAGCGTGGCGCTCTTTAACAAACCAGCGTTTAAGAACGTAATCGTCAACGGAATCATCCTTGCCGAAGATGGCAACAAGATGTCCAAGCGACTCAAAAACTACCCAGATGTGGAGATCGTTTTAAAGAAATATGGGGCGGATGCCATTCGTCTCTATATGCTCAATAGTCCAGCCGTACGCGCGGACGATCTGAGCTTCTCAGAACGAGGTGTGGAGCTGGTTCTTAGGCAGGTATTGATTCCATTATGGAACGCATACAGCTTCTTTGTGACCTATGCGCGGATCAATGGATGGAAGGGGGCGCAACTGACCGAAAAGCCGGCTGCAGTCATCGACTGCTGGATGCTCTCACGTCTCCACAAGCTGGTACGACAGGTTGAGGTGGGAATGGATGATTTCGATCTCAACCTCGCTGTGGAGCCGTTTGTAGGCTTCGTCGATCAGCTTACAAATTGGTACATCCGGCGCTGTCGGAGACGATTTTGGTCGGATGAACCGTCGAAAGATCGTGACGAAGCATTCGCAACGCTCTACACAGTCCTCCTGGAGCTCAGCAAAATTGCGGCTCCTTTTATTCCGTTCATCAGCGAATCCATTTACCGTAATCTTGCCCAAGAGGGCGCTTTGGAGTCGGTACACTTATGCGACTACCCCACCTACCACGAGGCTCTGCGCGATGAGTCTCTAGAAGAGGCGATGGCCGTGGTGCAGAAGGCGGTAAGTTTGGGACATGCCCTACGAAAGGAGCACAAGCTGAAGGTGCGTCAACCTCTGCCAGCGGCAACGGTGAGTTCGCCAGACGCACGGGTGATGGCGTTCCTTCAGGAGCAGCAGCACTTGGTGGCAGATGAGCTCAATGTGAAGGAAATTCGTTTCGCGACGGATGATTCGGAGCTCGTACGTGTGGAGGTGCGGCCGAATTTTCGTGCGCTCGGACAAAAAGTAGGGAAAAAGATGCCCCTCTTACAGAAGGCAATCAAGGCGCTACCTGGGGAGGCGCAGGAGGCGCTACTTGGGGGCGGCGAGTGGACACTCGATCTGGATGGCGAGCCGCTAACGCTCACTTCCGAGGATGTAGAGGTACGACGCCACGTTCGCGAGGGACTCATTGCTCAAACGGACGATAACCTTACGGTGGCACTGGATACGGCCATTACCCCAGATCTGGTCACTGAAGGGCTCGCCCGTGAGGTGGTTAACAAGGTCAATACGATGCGTCGCGATGCCGGATTCGAGGTCACTGACCGCATCGAGATGAAGCTCGGCACAACGGAAGCTGTGAAAAAAGCGTTTGAGGTCCATGGCGAATACATCCGCGGAGAAATCCTCGCGACGGAGGTCGCCTTTGAGCCATGTGAGGGAACCGAATGGGATCTCAATGGCGAGGCAGCCACGATTCTCCTGACAAAGGTTGCGAAGGCTTAAAAAAATGCAGGTTATCTCAGTTGGTGAGTGCTAGGCCGCGATAGGTCCTCCAACATTACAGGCTTTTACGATGTCGGCCAAGGTGGCTCCTTTCAGCTTTAGAACATTTTTCAGGGCTAAACAGGTAGTTTCCATATACCCTTCTTGTACCTTTAATACGTCGGATTTTGCACCTCTGAAGTCACTTTCCTTTAACCTGGCATAGATTTCCCTGGATCCATCCGACCGATTCTTAATCAGCGTCCTGATTAATTCCTTTGATTGCTCTGTCAATGGTTTCGCTGTAATTCCTTCAAAAGAGGCCCAGGATCCTGCTACGTTGCCTTCCCCAGTAAACATGATGGAGTTGTCTATGGCAAAGACCCTGCTAGGCTCACCTTTGTCAGTAAGTTGAATTCGCAAATTTCCAATATTGCGGTCGAGATTACAGCTCAGCACATCCATAATACCGATGCTTTGGATGTCTTGCACTAGCTGTGGGTTTGTCTGAGCGGCCTCTTCAAGCTTTTTTTGGCCGGCTTTGTCAAGAGCTTCCGAATTCGGAATAAATTTATGCAGTACAAAAAGCCTAGGGGAGCTCTCACCAGCCAGTGGCATGTTCACAACACTTGACTCTGCGATAATTTCGGATAGTTCTGGAAATATAGTGGGTACTAGGGCTTCTGTAAGCTGCATGTCAGCGAAATTTAGTCCCCCCATCATGGATAGAGAAGAATCAAGTTCTTCTTCGGCAAATGCAGTCAATCTATTCGTAATTTCCTGGTCAAATTCTGGACTGTCGATGTCTAAGTCCTCTGGCAGATCGTTACCGAGCCCTCCCTCGTCGGCGTTCGCAAATTTGTTGACAAACCCTGCAAATACTGAGCTAAGCGGTTCCGGTGTCAATTGTTTTGCGACAGCCTCGTATTTACCCCCTTTTTTCAGCATGAAAGGTTTGCTTTGCCCCTCGCCCGAAACTTCCCAGCTGTCATGCGATATGGCGTCTTGAAGACCTTTTGGGATGGTTTGGTTCTCTTTGGTGAGGTCGACAAGCTTCGCGCCTGTTCCCTTAGTGCCTTCAAGATTTCGTAGCATTCTCGATTCGACAATGTCGAAGAGCTTTCCTTTTGCGATCATCTCCATGAACTTTATGCCAACCGGGGTGTTGAAGTTGTAGGGCCTGCCAGTTCCACTGCCGACTTTGTTGACTGCAGATTGGAAGTCTTTGGCGGATTGTTGAAGTTCCGGGTCCTCTAGGGCAGGTATGTCGACTTCAAATTCCTCTTCGCCTCCTATAGAAAGGCTCAGTCCGAGACTGAAACCAAAGCCTGGACCGTCTTCGTCGTCTGAGATGCTGCCTGACTCCGACTCTGTATCTGTGGTGTCCGAGATGCCAGAATCGGACCTTGGCGAGGGCTTCCTCTGACCTAGATAAATGATGCCCTCTGCTTGCTTCTCGGCTTTCTCTCGGTCAGGAATTTTATTTTTTGAAACCGTTCGTTCAGTCAATGGCTGTGGTTTAGGCGTATCGGTTTTTTTCAGCTTATCCTTAGCGACCTCCGCAGCCTCCGGATCCCCAGGCTTTTTTGGCTCGCTTTTTCCTGGCTTGCCCGGCTCAATTGGTTGTGAGCTGGGCTCTATAGGTCCTACACCTTTTGGGGCCATAGCTGTCTCCATAGTTAGAGTTTTAACATTTCTACTCATGAAGAGTTGTCGGCATAGAGTGGATGGGGGTGAGTTGAATTGGCATAAGTTTTTATGGCTAAACTAGTTGAGTTTATTTTTTTTACCGATAGGTCATGATTGAGCTATTGTGAAGTTGTGTTTGTTTCGGCAATATGGCGAAAATTGTTGATTTAATCTTTGGAAGTGTATAATAAAATTTATAAGAGGTATTATTATGTACAATAAGCTTATATTTTCAGTATTTTTATTTTTAGCCGGATCGGTTGATGCTAACCACAATCTGTGGCAGGAGTCGCCTAACTGGCTGGCGGTGGATCTTCTTTCGGCCCCCGGGGCTTCGGTTAAGGCAAAGCTTCCTGGTCGGGTTGACCGGATGGAGCTGGAGGCTCAGCCGGAATATAACCTGATGAGGGTGGTCTCTTTCGAATACCTGGCGACCCGAGGGATGGATGATGCGCCGCCGATGGATCTGGAGTCGACGATCGAGATCGTGGCACACGACTACCGCATGTATCACCACCGGGCTTTGCAAGGAGAGATTCCGCGGCTCTATGAGGTTCTAGAGCAGGAGGTTCCGAATCACGGCAACAGGGTGACGACTTATCCCAAGGAGACCCGATTCCTTGGCTTTCCTGCAGCAGAATACTATCAATTCGATTGGGCAGGGCATCCGACAGAATTCGGTATGGTTTTTCTGGTGAAGGGGGTGCTTTATCGAGTGGAGTGGAGGATTCAAGGCGTCGATTGGGAGGTGGAGGCGTTTTCCATCCGCGACCTGTTCACGCGATGGCAAAAGATTAAGGAGGGCATCTCTGTTTCGGGTGTGACGGCTGATGCGAGCACGGACCCGAAAGGGTGGCGCTTTGATGACGCGGAGTTCTTCGATAAGGTGCACAGAAACGCTGTTGTGAAGCAGTTCGAAGATGCGTCTCAGGGACAACAACCACATTCTGAGAAGTTCGCAGTGGAGATGTACGAAGCACAGGAGCGGTTTGATTTAAAAGAACTGGATGGACTCCCACGCTACTTCTCGAAGAATTATACACAGCAGGAAGGGGAGGTCACGTACCACTTTGTGGAGTCGACACACGTCGGAGGGAGTGAACCCAAAGAAGCTCTGATGAGAAGCGGCTCGATGCTACGCCTAGCTCTGGAAGAGAATGAGAAAATAAAAACTTATCAGCACCTAAGTACCTACGGGATGCCGCTATTGTTTGCGGAAGCTGGTGACGACGAAAGAACTAAGGTCATCGCAATGGTGATGGATGGCGACAAACTTTATACCCTCGCTCTCGATTATCCAAATGGCGCAGAGGTCAAGAGGCAATGGGAGCGATTTCTCGATTCCTTCGTATTTCGTCTGCAAGCCCTTCACGAGGTGAGGTAGGTACAAAACTAGTTTTGGCTCTATACTGCTTGATTAAACAGCAGAGAGCTGATCATGATTGTTGTAGTAGCCGAGAAGCCATCAGTGGGGCGGGACCTCGCTTCGTTCTTAGGAGCCCGTACGAGAAAAGAGGGTTACTTGGAGGGCAATGGGTACCAGGTGACGTGGGCCATTGGACACCTCGTGGGACTTCAAGATCCGGAGGAATATCGCCCGGATTGGAAACGTTGGTCCTTAGAAAGCCTGCCGATGATTCCAGATCGCTTTCAGCTGAAGGCCACAGGTGACAGTGGAACGAAGAAACAACTGGGTGTGGTCAAACGTCTCCTCAAAAAAGCGACGAGCATCATTTGCGCAACGGATGCGGGACGAGAGGGAGAACTAATCTTCCGCTACATCATGGAGTTCAGTGGTCTGCAGACAAAGCCATTTCAACGCCTCTGGCTAAGTTCTCTAACAACTGAGGCAATAAGGGCAGCATTCGAATCGATGCAGCCTGGATCAGATTACAACGGACTCTACCACGCTGCGCGTTGTCGTAGTGAGGCGGATTGGATCATTGGACTCAATGGCACGCGCAATCTGACTGTGCGTCACGGAAAGGGGAACCTATGGAGCCTAGGGCGCGTACAGACCCCGGTTTTGGCGATGATCGTCGATCGAGACGATGAGATTCGACACTTTAAATCGGAGCCCTTTTGGGAGCTGATGACGAAGTACCGTGATGCGGACTTCAAGTACAAGGGCAAGCGGTTCGATAAAAAAGAGACGGGAGAGCGGGCAATTGCAGCTCTTGGAGGGGGGCCTCTGCGTGTGGATGAGGTCAAGAGAAAGAAGGAGCGACAGCTTCCTCCTCAGCTTTTTGATCTGACTGAACTCCAGAGGGAGATGAACCGGCGCTATGGGATCTCAGCAGCAGATACACTGAAGGGGGCGCAAGCGCTGTACGAAAGTAAGTTCATCACCTATCCGCGTACCGATTCGCAATACATCACGAAGGATATGAAAGGGAGCGTTGTAAAGGCGCTGGAGAGCCTAAGCTCGCGTAAGGGTAGTGAGACGGCTCGACTTGACCTAACCCAGCTGAAGTTCTCCAAAGCAATCGTGAACGATGCCAAAGTGACCGATCACCATGCCATTTTGCCTACTGGACGCCCTCCTGGGGTGCTCACGGGGACGCAGGAGCATATTTTTGAGGCCGTGCACACTCGACTCCTCGCGGTCTTCTATCCACCGTGTGAGAAGGAGGCAACCCACATCGCAGCGTCGGTGCTACGAAACGGGGCCGACCCTGTCCCGTTTGTAGCAAAGGGAAGCGTGCTCCTCGACCCGGGATGGACGGTTCTCTACCCGAAACAGAAAAAGGAGGAGACCCTCTTGCCGGTATTCGTTGTCGGTGAAAGTGGTCCGCATGCCCCCTATCTAAAAGAGGGAAAAACTCAACCCCCTAAGGGCTTTACGGAAAACTCGCTACTTGGAGCAATGGCGACGGCTGGCAAGCAGATCGAAGACGATGCGTTGCGGGAGGCTCTAAAGGAGAAGGGACTCGGCACACCGGCAACGAGGGCGTCAATCATCGAGACCCTGCTCTCACGTGATTACTTGCGACGCGAAAAGAAGAAGCTTACGGCTACGGAACGTGGACGCTACCTCATCGCTCTGATCCAAGATCCGTCGTTGAAGTCGGCGGAGCTCACGGGTGATTGGGAGGCAAAGCTGAAGGCAATTGAGGGGGGAAGGCTGGAGGCAAGTGACTTCATGCGGGAAATTGATCAGTTCATTCGGGGTGTACTCCACAACAGCGAGTCGGCGACAGATGGTAACGCGGCGCTTGGACCGTGTCCAACATGCGGTCAAGCCATCATCGAGGGAAATCGCGGCTATGGCTGTTCCGCGTGGAAAAGTGGCTGCAAGTACGTGCTGTGGAAGGAGCAGCAGGGGATAACCCTGCACCAAGATCAAGCGCGTCGGCTGCTACATCGATATGTAGTGTCGCTTCCAGGAGGTGGGGCTGTCATGGCCCTAAGTAAGAAGGGAGAGCTCATGCAGCTAAGTATTCCAGTAGCTCCACCTAGAAAGAAAAAGCGCTACACCAAAAAACGATAGCCGTAGTTTCATGAACTTACAAAGGCCGTAAATGGCAGGGCGATTTTGCCAGTCAAAACTTGATAGCAGAGTCCAAATTCTACGTGGCGGTAGCCACGACAGAGGCAAGCCCCGTGCAACGAGCGATAGCGAGGCAGCTCGGGGTTTGTTAAAAATAAATTATGCGCCCCGGCAAGGGCGCCACGTCTACAACACTGAGCCCCTGTGCTTGCTCTTATTGAAGTCATCGCTCTCAGATTGCTGTCGGGATGATTGGTAGCGCCCCTACCGGGGCGCATAATATCGTTTTGATAAACCCCGAGCTGCCTCGCTATCGCTCGTTGCACGGGGCTTGCCTCTGTCGTGGCTACCGCCACGTAGAATTTGGCCTCT
>JBFIDQ010000114.1:0-8753 GCA_041603795.1 Chlamydiales bacterium | reverse complement strand
GCTATAACAAAAGAACACATAAGCTATGCAACAGATGCCGGAGCTGCAATATTAACAGTAAGCATATTGCTTGGGTTGCTCGTCTTTCTATACAAAAAAAATATATCTGAACGGGGGATTTGTCGTTTTCTGGCTATCATTGGTCCTGTTTTATTAATATGTGAGATTAGTAACTTTGTCACCACAGCAAAATCACTGAAAAATGGAAGTTCCCTAGAAAATCTACTTAAAATCGACAAAGAAAAACAGCTCCTTTTCAAAGAAGATCATCATCTCCCAAATATTTACCATATTCTTCTAGACGGGTTCCAAACGGAAATGTTTGAATATAGTTACTCAATGACGAATCGCAAACAGGATCTTCCCGGCTTTATTTATTTTCCAGACAATATTGCGCCATACGGACGAACACGGTTTTCTGTTCCGTCAACTTTCCAAGGAAAGCTGTTTGACACAGACACGTTACAGCTAGATTTTTTGTTCGGACAGTTCGATTCAAAAAATACCTTTTTACACTCTCTAAAAAAGGGTGGCTACACGACACTCGGTCTGCTAGTATTCGCCCCTGATCCAGGAAAAAAAGAGTCGTTATTTGATTTTGCAGTTCGCCACAATGAACATGTTGCAATCAGTTCCATATCAAATGGAAGCCTCTTCAATAAATTATTGATTGTTTCGTGCCTACCTCAATTCTTACAAGAGGTTTTCCTTTCGAATAAAGATATGAATGCTATAGCTAATCAAGAAGTAATTCCAAGCAACTTACAACTTAAATCGTTTTTGGCGTTTGAAAAATTCCTTGCATTAGAAAAGGATCTGCCTGAAAAAGGGCGCTACAACTACCTTCACCTGATGATTCCCCATCCGCCATATTCATTGAGTGCGACCGGCTCACCACTCCCTGAAGGAACGAACTTAACACATGCCTATAGAGAGCATATTGGCCTTACACATTTAATTATTCAAAAACTTACAAAAAGACTAAAGGAACTGGGACGTTATGAAGACTCTATGATCATTATCCAAGGAGATCACGGATTTTACGCTTCCTTTTTAGATGGAAAACTAGTTGATCTGGCTCAAAACAGCTCTGATAATCCAGAGATTCTAAAGGGACATACAGACCTATTTGCAACAACACGATCAAGAGCGGCATTGCTGATTAAACCCCCGCAATCTGGAGCGGAAGGTGATCTCTTTATCACCTCTTCTAAAAAATCAAGCTTGATTGACATCGCACCCACGATTATTCACGCCACAGGTGTTCAACCTCAATCAGAATATTCCGGATACTCTCTTCTAGACCCAAATTCGATACCAGAAGATCGAAAACGCCACTATCACTTTCATGATTTTGTTACCATTAATGGAATACGAATGCTTGCATTGAAAATGGGGCGTTGGGAAATTGAGGAGCGAGGATTGAGCCGTACTGCGACACTCTCTCTTGAACATACCTTGAAAAACTAATTGTCGTAGCGATTTAAGGAAAGTTTAATCTACTTTTCAACAACCCTCGCCAATATTTCAAAAATGGCATTCGCGCCAAATTTGCCATTTTCCCCAAGGTTGAAGATATATTGATTACGTTCATACCGAACTTTAGATGCAAAATCACACGACAAGAGATCATCAATTTTTACTGGTAAGTTATCCAACTCATCTGGGTTAACAATCACTCCAATCTTAGAGCGGATAGAAACTTCTAAAGGAACGCACGGCACCTTCGTATAGTCCTCATTTCTGATTTTTCTCGGAACGTCAATGAATATTACCGGCTTTTCCAAACCAAACGCGTATTCCAACGCGACGCCCGAATAATCACTAATCATGAGATCGGTCTCAAGCAAACTCTTCGTCATAGAAACGTCAGCGTCGTACTTAAAGCGTTCATGGTTTCCATGTTTTTTCTGAACCAGAGCTAAACTTTTAGGGCTCTTCTTTTTTGTCATGGGGTGTGGACGAAAAACTACTCCATAGCCAGAATCTAGCAGAAGACTAATGAGGCGATCTCCCATGGTTTCAATAATCCCATTAGGACCCCATGATGGTGCTACGAGGATGTTTTTAACTTCACTTGGATTAGGTTGAACCTTATGGTTTTCCTTTAATTGAAGAAGATGATCAATTCGCGCGTAACCGTGAGAGAACAATCGTTTAGGCTTGCTTCCATGCAGAGCCTCGGTCGCGCGAATTTCCTCCATATGGTGTGGGCCGACACATAATACAGAATCAAAATGATCAAAGGCTCCGTTTCGATAGATCATGTGTGAACTTACCGGGGAGTGAAAAATATAGGCGTAGTGAACGGGATGAGCCTTCGAGCGCTTGATCTCCAGATTATTGAGATCAGGCATTGTCATTACAAGAACTTCAGCCTTCAGTGTCTCAAAGAAGAACATCCGAGACATTCCCTCTCCCACATAGAAGGGATTGATATGACTTGCTGAGGTGTCAAGAATGGGGTCTGTATCAGAAGATGTCACATAACAGATCTGTTGGCCTTTTTGACCTAGCGCCTCGATCACTCCTTCAAAGTGAGTCCAGCAAGAAGCGCCTTCGGCGTAGAAAACGATTTGCTTTTCGGCCAAGGGCAAGGCAGCGAACTGGCGATATCCCTTTAGCGATTTGAAGAATCGAAACATACTTGGCCCTTATTAATTTGAGAGTTGGCAAAATTGATCCAGGTTTCCTTGTTTCCAAAGAGACTCATATAGCTCCAGATCTTCCTTGGTATCCACCTCTAACCACCCTCCATCAACATGTACAGCTGTTACAGGCTCTCCCCGATTTATCATTGCCTGGATAAAATCTGTCATGTACATATTCGCCAATTCTGACTCGCTCATTTTACTAGAAGCTTTCAACTCCTCGAAAAGTTCAGTGAGCTTCGAAGTAGCCTTTTTAGAAAGCTTGATCATCCCCATGTACTGCCCTTCAATTTCCTGAAGGCTCTTAGGCTTGCCTCCAATCTCTGATATCCGGCCATCCTCTTCAATCTTTAAAGTTTCAGCATCTGAGAGCGGATCGTCCATTCGAGCCTTCCATAGCTCAAGCCAATTGGAATTTGCTCCCACTGCGATATCCGCCTTCGACTCGACAATTTGTTTAAGGACTCGCGTTTCGAAAACTATATCCCCATAGAGAATAAGTAAATCATCCTGGCCATCGAAGAAATTGCGCCCGCACATGAGGGAGGTCACCATATTGGTACTCGCAAAATCGTGATTTAGAACCGTAGGAAACCCTTTTTCACTGATACAGTCATTGCGATATCCGGCTACAACAAGCGTCTCGTTGATTCCTAAATCCTTTAGCACCTCATATTGCCGTGCGAGCAAAGATTTTCCCGCCAGTTCTACCAAGCACTTTGGTTTATCTAGAGTATACGGAACAAGTCTCGTCCCTTGACCTGCTGCCAAAATAATCGCTCTCATCCGATGCCCCCAAATAGTTTAGTAAAGATCTTATTGTTCAGGTCCATATGAGGTGTCCGCTCCGGGTGCCACATGATCCCATGTATATTCTTTTGCGTGTGGGAAACCGCTTCCACAGTATCATTATCACCTAACGCCGAACACTCCAGTTCCGACGGGAGGTCAGAGATAGAGGCTCCAAAGTCGTGAAAACTGTTAACCTCAAATTCACCTTGAATCCCAAGGCGATTTCCATCGACAAAGTGAACGGGATGCATCTGACGAACATGCCCATCAATGGGATGTAGCTTCCCTCCAAAATGAGTCACAATCATTTGTAGCCCTCGGCAGACGCCAATCATTGGAATATTCTTTTCCGCACAGTAGTCGATGAGTTTTCCCTCCACGATGTCACGATCCGGAAAAACGTCAGAAACCTCAGGAAAACCTTGAGTGAGGAGGCTTTCTACGTTATTGCCACCAGAGAGAACAACCCCCTGCACATTAAAGGAATCAATGTAGCCAGCCGGGTCTTGAATAAGGTTCGGAATAGCTATGGGCGTGAAGCCCATGGTTTCCAAAAGAACCGTCCAGTTTTGGTCCAGACGATCGCAAGTCTCTTCCCGACCCTCCAACCGCACTACGCGCTGGGTAATGGCAATTTGCTTCAAAACGTGCTCCTATTCGAGCGCAAGGATCTGTCCACTTGAGCAGTCAAGTTCTATCACCTTTGCGCGTGTTATAAATTGGAACAATTTCTGGCCGACGCCAATAGCTGCCGGTAGCTGAAACTCGCCTGCTCGAATGGCCATATGGGAGTTTACCCCTCCGTATGCAGTGATAATCCCTGCCACATTCCTAGAAAACAAATAATCATATCCAGGATCCGCATTTGGAATAACCACAATCTTTCCTTCCAAGTCTACATCTTGGCTGGCCATCCCATCTAGGTTTACCGTCTCTGCGCGAACCTTTTTGCTGGTCACATAGTTCGGCATTGCCGCATGCTGCTCATGTTGGTAGATATCCTTTTCATCGAAAATCATATCAGGAAAACGGACAGCCTTGGTCAGTCGATAGGCCGCTTTCCGTTCTCTGATTCGCGGCTCTAAAATCTCATACGCAGAGCGATGCTCAACATTGCGCAGCTGCAGGATATCCTGAATGTGCAAATAGGACATGCCATCTCTATCCAACCCAGCCTCCTCTCCTATATCGGAGATCTGTTCTAGTGCTGTGCTAATATACTTTGTGAAAATGAACTTGCAATATTCCCGTCCAGCGATAGAATCTCGTAAAAATTGACAAAATTGCTCTACAGAGCAATTGAGACCTAAGTCCTGAAGTGCTGTCTCTATTTTGCTTTTGACGCTAGGCCCCCAAACCTCCTCTTCTAGTTCAGGTGCCAACTTTGCGCTTTTGACAGTCGGTCGTAAATACTCATCAGGAGACTTCCCATAACACTGTGAGGTAATACTGTAGGTCCCTGGCCGCAAATGACCATACTTATTCACATAATCCACAAAGTCCATTTTCTTGGTCTGGGTCAAGTAGGAGTCCCTATTAAACTCCGACGATACGGTGCGAATGGATCCTAGAAACTGCGCCATTTCGTGCTGGGAAATGACGCCTTTTCTGCAAAGAGATTTTAGCAACGTCACGGCAACAAAGGCGCTTCTAGCAAGATGAGAGAATAATAGTGCACCATTGCTACGAGTTCTATCCAGCAGTTGAAAAATTTTCTCAAGAGTCGGCGGGCTTGATCCCATCACTCGATTGAAGCTATCGTTTACTCTTTCGATAGCTGTGTAGTCCGCTGCTGTACGATCAATACCGTGCTGCGTGATAGCTAAAAGCGCATCATGAACAGCCTCAACTTCCTGTCTATCTAATCCGATGTTATCGGCTGCTGCTGTCAATTGTTCCCGCGTATCGAACGTCCCACAAGTGAAAAGGATATCAAACTCAACCTTATCGTGAAGTTCTGGAGACTCTCGCAGTTTGGTCAAGTAGTAAGAGACCAGTTTTGTGGCTATGGAATCGGAGAGATCTGCAGGAATAAAGGAGTTAAAACAGGCTCTCACATCTATGTATGGATGCCCGAGTAGATCTACCAACAAATTGCATGGGCGAATATCCCGATACCCATACTCAGCGCGTTGAGTCGCCCAGGTTTCGTCAGTGATGATGTAGCGGTATAGAGCAAAGCTAAGCGGTTTCGGCTTAACACCGATAATTTCTGCAGGATTCCAATCTGCCATTACACTTAAGTAAGTACTGTCGCCAAGCAGTTGGACCGGCGCCTTCTGCCGCTCTGCAAGAAACTTGGCGCACTGCTTCAACCCAGCAAGAATCTGCCTATCGCTAGCTCTCCGCTGCGCTGAGGCTACAATGGGCCTAACCTGCAATAGATGAACACCAGCATCTTCTGTGATGGCGAATTCAATATCAAGAGAATCATGTCCCACAATCTCTTCTATTTCCAATAGGGCATCGCGAAGATTGTTAAAGCCAAATTCTGCAAAATCTTCACTACCAAGCCGGCTTCTGTGGATGTATAAAGTACGAACATCCCCCTTGCCCGAAGTCACGGCATCCGTTCCGCCAGTCGTGTCGTCAAAGTTCACAACATAATAGGGAGCATTGTCACCATGAGTCCGTGTCATTACGACCCCACAGGTTTTAACATTCTCTAGCATAGGCTGAATTAAAACCTGACAAGCGAGTGTAGGCGTTCCGTATGAATCAAACACCTTTTCAATAACGGCCTTTAGAACCTCTAGCTGACCGGTACGAACATTCGGAATACTCAGATAAGCCCCTGCATTCGATTTGGTCCAACCGTCCTCGGTTACGGCACTACTGCGCACAATAAGGTTTTTACCCTGAAATAGTTTTCTTATGTATTCGCAAGTGCCGCTGGGGTTCTCACACCATTCTTCGTAGGTTGGGGAAAAAATCTCACAAACCGAGCTATGTCTTAACAAAGGGCGAATTCGAGCTAAAGACTCGGACTTAGTTCCTAAAACAAAACGTGCAATATCCTGCGGAGCATTTAACTCAGCCCACTGGGATTTAATATTGACATACGAAACACCACCATCCACACGCAAGTACTGACTAATAAAATCTGGCAACGATTGCTTGTCTTTCAGGAAACCGGAAGTCAGCATTCCCTTCAGATCTTGGAGATAAGAAGAAGAGCATTTGAAAACCCCAGCGAACTCCGCGCTTGCCTCGTTTACAGCGATAGACTTACCGATCTGGCTGACATGACCATCCTCAAGCACAACCTTTTCCGAATGAATGATATCAACCTTGTTGCGCTGATCGTACCGAGTCTGCCAATCCTGGTCGATAGCGACAACAAAATCGCTCTCATTTTCAGCAAGCTGAGTCACGACCTCCTGTCTGAAAACGACATCTCCATAACAGACATATGTCGAAGAATGCTTATTCACGGGAACAAGAGCCAGAGACTGCAAAGGACCTGTTGTTGCCCAGTGAGGGTTAAACACAAAACGCACCTGAGGATACTTGTCCATTAGCACTGCATGCTGATACCCACTAACAAAGAAGATTTCAGCATTGGGAAGCACCTTAAATGCTTCCAATAACCAATCCAATGCACAACGATTCGGCCCCACATCGGTAGCAGCCGCCGCAAATCCCCCTTGCTGCCCCTCAGCCGCACCCAAGATAATGACTTGGCTGTTTGATGTATCCACTCGTTTCTCCTTTAATCTACCTAATTTAGCTTCCCTATCCATTTGGTCAAACACAGAAAAGCCTAGGTGGAATAGACGCCCACCCAAATTTAAGATCCTTCAGTCTTCCTTGTACTGAATTGTAATAATTTTTTACCATTCAATTCAGATCAATGTTACGGTGAAGTCTGAGTATTTGATCTTGGAGGCGTGACGATGTGGGATTGGACGGCTACCCGCTGGATTTTTCGAACCTGCATTTTTTTAACCACGCTCAACGCTAGCTTATTTGCGTCGCAAGACGCGTGGCTCTCGGATGTAACAATCGTCCATTTCAACGGCAAACTTTCCAGACTCACGACGCAGGGCCAAATAGCTACCTCCAGCTCTGAGTCAACCTTCACATACCGTCTAGAGGGTTCATCCAATCCAAATGCTCGCGCCATTCTCACTTTCGAAGTTCTTTCTAATCAACGCACTGACTTCACCTTACAGCTAGAGCATGAGACGGCCAAACGCGTTCTACTGAAGATTAAGCCTTCGTTTGACGAGTTAAGTCAACCCGCCATCCCTTTCCTATTGACCGAAGAGACCCTCACAATCATTGATGATCCATCTAAATCTCAGCGAGCCTTCGATGTGGCAGGTGTTACAACCAAGCTGGCTGTTTTAGCCCTGCGACCGGTCGATTCGCAAGCCTTTTTAACACATACTTCCGAGCCGTCTTCAGCACCCGAAATAGAAGTTGAGCTGACTTCCTCAAAAGACGGTTCACTTTTCACCCTCGAAGTATACTCTGGACCGAAAGACTCAGCTCTCTTCAGCAAGTTTGACCCCAGACTCAATGCGCTATTTTATTCAAGCTTATGGGAATGGTTGCGAGTCGCCTGCTTTGGGGTGGCAAGCTTAATGAACAACATCTACTTTTTTCTCAGCAACTGGCCCTTAACCATTGCGCTTCTGGCACTTCTAGTCCGCGTTTTAATTTATCCTGCTGCGGCATACGGACTTAAGGTTCAAGAAAGGCATTGCAAGAACATGGCGCAAATTAAGCCTCAGCTGGATGAAGCCAAGTCTGCTCTAAAGGGCCGCGAGCTTCATGAAAAAACAATGAAAATCATGGAAGAAAATGGCGTAAGCCCATTGGATGGACTAAAGGGGCTTTTGCCGCTGTTTTTGCAGATCCCCTTCTTTATTATCATGTATTCTGTGATCGGTGAGGAGTTTCGACTTGGCCAAGCGAGCTTTTTATGGGCAAGTAACCTCACCCTTCCAGACCGCTTGCTTACCAGTACCTTATCCCTTCCACTTTTGGGTAACTCTCTTAATCTTTTTCCTGTTTTTATGGGAATCGTTACAATAGTTTCTTCACGATTGCAGTCGGACGACCCTAGTGAGAGAAAAACCCTGTACGCGATGGCCGCACTATTCACACTCCTGTTTTACAACTTCCCTGCGGGACTTGTGATGTATTGGACCTTATCAAACCTATTTCAGATGCTGCATCAGTTGGCTAGAAAGCGAATACTGGCTTAAGCCGACTATTCGCTTTTGTCGCTAGTTTCCTTTTGCTCAGCAGTTTGCACCTCCGGATCCGAAGATTTCCCAATATCAAAAAATGATAAAATTT
>JBFIDQ010000113.1:0-8767 GCA_041603795.1 Chlamydiales bacterium | reverse complement strand
TCTCACAAGATCAGGTGAAGGAAGTTGAGAATTTGCTTAACAATAGACCCCGAAAGGTGCTAAAATTTCTGACACCTATAGAGGCTTTCGAAGCGTTAAGCCAACGGTCCGAAATTGTCGCACCTCATACTTGAATCGGCGTAACTTAAATAAGGTACAACCTTTAACTTAACCGCAACCACGGATGCATGATGACAACCCCTCCTTTTACCTACTATCGGGCTCCGTTTGCCCTTCTCCGCAAGGACCATTGCGGAATCGAGGTATACAAGCCCCTCGAGGATAGATGGGAACGGACCTCTGCCCCCTTTATCTATGA
This sequence comes from Chlamydiales bacterium, assembly GCA_041603795.1. Taxonomy (GTDB): domain Bacteria; phylum Chlamydiota; class Chlamydiia; order Chlamydiales; family JBFIDQ01; genus JBFIDQ01. The sequence goes on along the minus strand of JBFIDQ010000113.1, from coordinate 8,448 downwards.
AACTTTAGGTCGTGGGGAAGCTAGCAGTATCTGTCACCGTGAGATTTGGAGACACAAGGCGCAGCTGCGCAAGGCAGTACCCAGGTCTACCTTGTCCAAGTTGGCCGTCGCTCTTTTTAAGAAGCTTCCGAAGTAAGAAGCTGTAAAAAACAAATTGCCTCAAGCGGAGCAAATTGTTTCGTCACGGTTCGTATACCCCGCGCGGGGTATATAATGGGATTGCCGTTACCGGGCCCGCTCTTTCATTCTTGTTTGGTACGCGCGGAAGATCTCCTCGGCGTGCTCCTCGCTCGCGCTCACGCCATCCAACTCCACTGAGCGACGCACATCGACATTGGTGATTTCCTTCCACTCCTCGCTCACGAGGTGTCGCGCCTCCATTCTTCCTCCTGGGTTGAAACGGGCCACAAAAGCGGGGGTGATGATGTAGTTCCAATACTTAGCCACTGGATTCCTCCGTTATCTTCACTTGTTCGATGCCATAAGCAAACATTTTTCGCATCGCGGCGTCGACTCGCTGTCTGGTTTTTTTGCTCGGGTCGGCCCTTGCGATTTCGTAGAGTTCGTGCGCCGTCTCCTTGAGTGAGTCTATGCTGCCGTCATGCACCGGGCGAAAGTGAAACTGAATCTCGCCCAGTATAGTGTTCTTCCCGTCTATCATCTTGAGCTTGCAATGCACCCCGACGTAGCCGGAGGTATAGTTTTCAGCATGCTTGTCCGAAAAGACAACCTCCCAGCCTCGTCTTGTGGCCTCCTCACGGAGCCTGAGAATGCTGTTTTTCATTGAGCCAAGATCATCAGCAATGACCGTCGCACGGAGGCTATCGTTTAGTTGGCGTAGGGCCCCACCCTTGTCGCCCGAATATTCTGCCCAACCGTCTATTTTCCGTTGCGCGCTTTCCTTACTCTTAGTGACAAACTCGTTGTTCTCTCCCATATAGGCATGGGTTCCCTTGTTGCACGACCCTTGTACCATTTCGGAAAAAGGCCCAGCGTTTTTTTTTGCCAGCCGCAGTAACTCGTCAAGCGTGGAAACACTATTTTCCCACTCGTGATGTTCGTTCGTGCTCCGTTCGGTTGGATAGGCCACGGTGCCTAAACTTGTACAAATCTTTCTTTTCGTAAGGTTGGCAATCTCGCTAATGCAGAAGTCCGAGCGTGGCCGGAACAGGGGCCGGTCGTTATGTTTGATCTTGAAGATGGATCCGCTTATCCCGAAAGAATATCGACTACTTTCTTGAATCGCCTTTGGCTGGCCCTTGAGCGCTTCCTCAAGAGATTCGAGGTCCGCGATGAGTTCCGCTTCAATGTGATGCAGTTGGTCGCGGATGGGGTTGAGAATGACCGGCGGAATGAGGAGGCTCCCGTCTTCTTCTATCTTGCCCAACCCCCACTCTTGAAACAGGCCGTAGTAGGGTTTGACCTTTGCATGAGTCGTGGGAAGGTCTCCCTCCGCGAGCTCGTTCAAAATTTTAAGCGCTTTTGGGTCGAGGGCCCTCTCTAGGACATGATGGTTGCGCTCCACGCGATTGCTGCTTTCCTGAAGAATCTCCACAAAGCTTGTTTTCAAGAGAGGTTGTTGTTTGCCGGAGCTCATCGCTGCTCCCACCTGCTTTAGGTGGCCGACATAGGGGGCTGGCTGGCCTAGGTTGCAGTCGAGAAGGACTTTGATCTCAAGGGGCTGATCGATTCCCATCTCGACAAGAAGCGCTGACTCAGCTTCCCGGTCGAGGAACCCGGTGGAGTGGATCTCATGCGCCAGTGTTTGCTTTTGCAATGCTTTCGCGTTCAGAGCCGTGCTGTGCATCACATAAACGACCCGCTTTCCGCCTTCATTCTTTAGTCGCTCTCCGAGCTGAAAGATCAACTTGGCCGTTTTCGTCTCATGGGAGCTGAGAGTCTTATTACTTGCTAAATCGAACTCGTCGAGCAGGATCGTTTTCTTAGGTGATGCCATGAGTTTTTCGAAGAGTTTTTCTAAGTTTTCATTTAACCAATCGGTTTCTTGTCCCTTTAGGGTGTGATAGGCCTCGCTCCAGACGGGATTTCGCTCTTTTCCTTGCGGAATCTCATTTTTTTGGCACCACCACTCCAGAAATTCGTCCCGAAGACCAAAGCTCTCGAGATCGCCTCGGGTGGCAATCATAATTTGTTCGGACTTCCCTGTGTTTGGCGCCCCGGTAACAATTGCCGATTTATCCCTTGCGAGCGTGGTTCGCAGGTTTTTGACCAGCGGCAGTTGTTTCGCTACGGAGGCGGAAGCGAAGAAGTTCACTGGCCGTGCTTCAATTTTTCTGGTGCTTGAAAAAAAACGGCGGCCAGCCTCGCGTGTTTTGTAGACTGTCGGGGTGCTGAGACTTGGGATGCTTAGCGTCTGGCCTTTGGGATTGCGCAGGTTGAGGCTTTGAAAAGGGATGCGGGCGAGAGCGGATGCATGTACTTTCTTTGGCAGTGAGGGAAGTGAAGTTGTGTGAAAACACTGATTCTTGAAGCTCCTTCTTAAGGTGTATCCCGCGCGTCCTAAGGGTGGAATCATGGATCGTCACTCCTGGTTGTGGAGGCAACTGTCCGACCTATCTACGTGGCAGGTCGGCGGCCTATCCAGGAACCCCGATGCAAGTTTCTTGCCAGACCAGCGCGTTCTGACGAAAGAAACTTGCTGAACGGGGTGGCATGAGTTGCCGATGCGTGGGGGGAGGGGGGCTGGCAGTGGGAGAATACCACACAGGCGACGAGCCTATGCAAATTATCTCGGGTGCTTGTTATGGTCCAAAAATTCACCTTGAGGCACCTCCGTGGTATGCCCGCGCGGGGTATAATAGTCGAATTTTTCGTGCGATCGCCGAGAGGGCGTTATCGCAGGCCATTGGAGAGCCTGCACAGGAGCGTCGCGGCACACGGTATTGGCTTTCTCTGTAGCAATAGTTCCTTTTCAATGGCATATCTAGTACCATGTGACTTTATGGCAAAAAAATCTAAACTTCGTGCCTTCCATAGCAATATGGTGCGGCAAATCAAACAATTTATAGGTGGGCGTAGCTACGCCCCTATGCGCGCGGGCGAGCTCCTGTCTGCCCTCGATGTGGCAGCGCAACATCGTACACTTTTTCGTGATCTCCTTCAAAATTTGGTCGAAAAGGGTGAGCTCGAGATTCAGAAAGATCGCTATTTGCTTCCTGGTGGGGCCGATGTGGTGCATGGCACAATTTCGATGCACGCTCGCGGCTTTGGCTTCGTGAAACCAGAGGAAGGTCCAGATATCTTCATTGCGCCGCCGCTTACGCACAATGCGGTGGATGGCGATAAGGTGGAGGTAGAAATCGAGAGTGAGTCGGCTCGAGGACCGGAAGGACGCGTTCTGGCCGTTCTAGAGCGGGCACGTACTCATATTGCAGGGACCGTAATCCGGGTCAAAAGTGATGGCACTGCGTACTTTCACGTGCCGATGTTCGGCGACCGCTATTCCGTCATTGCGGAAGCGACCAAGCTGAAGTATGGGGATCGAGTGATTCTTCACGTGACCCGATGGGGGTCGAAGGATATGGATACTCTCGTAGAGGTATCTCATCACCTCGGCAACATAGATGATCCCTCCGTAGATATTGCGGCTGGGTGTGAAGAGTTCGAGCTGCGCCTCGATTTTCCAGCGAAGGTTCGCAATGAGGCGAAAAAGTTTGGTACGAAGGTCAAGCAGAGTGATATCAAGGGGCGTGAAGACTACCGCGATGTCGAGACGATTACAATCGATCCAAAAACGGCGAAGGATTTCGACGATGCACTGAGCATTTCGGTCGATAGTAAGGGGCAGTTTCATCTTGCCGTACACATTGCAGATGTGAGCCACTACGTGGCTCCAGGGTCCCCACTGGATATGGAAGCTCGCACTCGATGCAACTCTACGTATCTTCCCGGGACATGCGTGCCGATGTTGCCGTCGGAGCTTTCCGATAACCTCTGCAGCCTCAAGCCTCGAGTGAATCGGCTCGCGGCGACGGTCCTGATGCTGTTTGATAAACGGGGTAACCTGGTCGAGTATGATGTGGTGCGCTCGGTCATCAAAAGCGATCAGCGTTTCTCCTATGAGGACGCGATGGCGGTCCTCGATGGCAAGAAAAAGAGTCCGCATAAGAAAGCGCTGCAGGACATGGTAAAGCTCTGCAATCTTCTCAAAAAGCAGCGTCATTCCCGTGGCGGAGTGGAGTTTGCTTTGCCAGAAGCTGCATTGATCATCGATGACAAGGGCGTGCCGGAGCGCATCGAATGGGTTGAGTATGACATCACTCACCAGTTGGTGGAGGAGTTCATGCTCAAAACCAACGAGGTGGTGGCTCGCCATATCGAGGAAGAGGGCGGTAAATTACCCTTCCGTGTCCACCCAGAGCCGGGAGGGCAGAGTCAGAGGGACTTTGCAGCGTTTGTTCGAGTTCATGGTCACAAGATGAGCGATGAGCCGACACCGGAGGAGATTCGACACCTCTTTGAAGCTGTGGAAGGGACGCCCCAAGCGAAGGTGATCGCAGTGGCCTATATTCGGAGCATGCAGTTGGCTATTTATAGTCCGGATAACGTAGGGCACTACGGACTCAAACTAGAGCACTATTGCCACTTTACGAGTCCGATCCGTCGCTACATCGACCTCGTGATCCACCGTATTCTCTTTGGGAGTCAGCCGACACGCGAGGAGTTGGAAAAAGTGTCGGAGGGGTGCAGCGAGCAAGAGCGCAAGAGTGCGCGTGCTGAGAATCAGGTTAAGACGCTCAAAAAGCTGCGGCTTTTGAAGAGAGTCGATGATGAGGTCGATCACCGCCAGTACAAGGCCGTGGTGGCCAGTGTGAAGCCCTTCGGGATCTTTTTTGAGCTCACCGACTTCGTCCTTGAAGGATTTTTGCATATTTCTCAGGTGGGCAGTGATTTCTACCGCTTCGAAGAGCGCCGCATGGCGCTCGTAGGTGAGCGCACAGGCGAGCGCTTCCAGGTGGGTGATGAAGTAACGGTTCGCCTTCGCTCCCTCGATCTCATAACGCTTCAAACTGAATGGGAAACGGTTACCGACCGCAAACGAAAAAGGAGGTAGCGATGCACGCAACTCTACAACATATCCGCAATGCCGTTGAACAGGGAAGTGGACGCCTTGTTGACGTGCGAGAGGAGGACGAATGGCATCGTGGTCACCTTGCGGGAGCCTTTCATGCGCCGTTGAGTCAACTCGAAGCGGGGCATCTTGACGCCCTCCCAAGCGAGGGCGTTCTCTATCTCTACTGCCGCCGCGCGAATCGAGTGAAGCGCGCCCTGCCTTTGCTCGCACAGCGGAAGCAAGACGTTGAGCTGATTCCCTTCGGATTTGAAGATCTCTGGGCTGCTGGTTTTCCGGTAGCAGACTTTGTGCCACAAAAAAGAGAATCTATCGTATGAAGGAAGCATGTGGCGCTTCCTGCTTCTTATTTTTCCGTTTTTTTCGCTTCAGGGGTATCAACCGATGCCAATACCCAGCCTTGCTCAGGAGCTTCTACGCTCGCAAGGGGTGCGCTACCAGGTAAAGGGCCGCGTGTGGCTTGGGGAGAATAAGTTTGGTCAGCTGGAACCCTTGCTGACGTTCAACCGGGTGGGTGGCGAGCTTCTTATTGATCCAGAGATCGGACGTGCCGAGGCGCACGGCACCTTGCGTATCGACGTGCAGAACCTGCGGGCGCGCGATCCGCGACTTGATGGACCGATTCGACGCCAACTTCTACAGGCCGCGGCCTATCCGTACGCGACGCTAAAGATTTACGACGTAGAGGGGATTGGTGGACAAAAAGTAGGGATTGGGAAATTCGGTTTGGGTCGACTCCAAGCAGAGCTTCACTTGCTGGCTGCTCGGCATTGGATTGATACTCCCGTACGTATCCACCGCTTCTCGCAGAATGCTTATGGGGTGGAGCCGACAGCCCCCCTTACGATTTACTTAGATCAATTAGGGTTAGGCAGTTCTCTTGCCACATTCAACCGTGCTGTTCCCAACGAATACCCCGCTGAGCTCCGTGCTATTTTTCGATTGGAAGTCAGTCGCTGACGAAAATCGTCAATTCTGTTATTACTGTGCGTATGCGTATTCTCATTACCGGCTCTCATGGACTTATTGGGTCCGCTCTTTCCAGTCACTTCGAAAGCGGCGGCCATGAGGTGATCCCTCTCCACCGCAAACAGGGTGTTGCACCCTGTTGGGATCCTGATAAGGGAGAGATCGACCTTACGGGGGTGGGAGATCTCGATGTGGTCATTCATTTGGCAGGGGACAACATAGCGTCAGCTCGTTGGTCAGCTGACAAAAAAAAGCGAATTCGCGAGAGCAGGGTCAATGGCACGGAGCTTCTTTGCGAGGCGCTAGCGGGTTTGCCCAGGCTCCCCAAAACACTCATTTGTGGATCTGCCATCGGATTCTATGGCAATCGCGGTGATGAAACGCTTACTGAAGAAAGTCAGGCAGGTACTGGATTCTTCCCCACGGTTGTTAGCGATTGGGAGGCTGCTACCGAAGCCGCTGAGGATGTAGGGATCCGCGTCGTGCATATTCGCACGGGCGTGGTGCTTTCACCCGACGGCGGGGCTCTTAAAAAAATGCTCTTACCCTTCAAGCTCTGCCTTGGTGGTGTTGTCGGAAGTGGCAAGCAATTTTTTAGTTGGATTGATATTCGTGACGAGATTTCTGCGGTGGAATTCTTGATACAGCATGAAGAGATTTCTGGTCCGGTGAACCTAACGGCACCTGCTCCAGTGACCAATTACGAGCTCACCAAAACTCTCGGCGCTGCCCTGCGGCGTCCCACTCTGATTCCAATGCCCGCATTTCTATGTAAGCTTCTCATGGGAGAAATGGGCGAAACGTTGCTCCTTGGAGGCTCCAAGGTGCAGCCAGAAAAGCTCTTGCAAGCTGGATATTCCTTCCGCTACCCTCGGCTAAAAGATTCTATCGAATCACTTGTTTGATGATGCTATACTTGGGCTATGATTGGTGCAGCAATAGTAGCAGAAGAGGAGACGCGATTTGAGGCGTTGCTCGAGGTGCTGGAGGAAATCTCCCCGTCCCTTGAGATAGCAGGACGTCACACAATCTTCTTCGATGGAACTGATGATGGCAAGCGCGCATACGATTTGCTCGTGGCCCGTGGTTTGCAGGTGCGTGGGGTGGCTATTGCTCCATCACGTTTCGTTGCGGAGGTGGCCGCCAATCTAGGCGGTTATCGTTGCGTTGACGACGCCAAGGGGTTCCTGGCACCTTTGCCACTCGATTCACTGCCGGTCTCTGCTGAGACGCAACGTCGACTCCACCTTGTGGGCATTACGACCATGGGTGCTGTGGCGCAGTTACGTAAGAAGGACCTGGTGGCACAATTCGCTGAGGAAGGTGCTCTTCTCTACGATAGGGTGCGTGGGCGTGATCCGCAACCGCTTGCGGCTGCGCCAATACCAGAACCTCTCGTCGCCACTTTGGAGTTCGAGAGTCCGGTAGAGGGGTCAAATGGACTCCTCACAGCAATCCAGGAGAAGCTCAAGGAGCTTTTTCTCGTTCTCCAAGTGCAGCACAAACTGTGTACGCGGATACGGATCCGCTTCCTCCTGGAAAGTGGTCGAAGCGCTCTTGGCTATGTGAATCTCGCCTCGCCACTTGACGATGCGTCTCGTGTGGAGTCGCTGATACGGAATCGACTCGACGGACTCCACCTTCCGGAGCCCATCGTGGCGCTGCAGGTGACCCTGGAGGGGCTCGTATCCGATCACGCGCAGCAGCTCGATCTCTTCGAGCAGCCCGAAAGCGATGCACTCAAAAGGGTCATCGACAAACTCGCCGTAGGCCGCACCCCTGTTTCCCTGATGAAGGTCGTCTGGCGTGATCCCAATCACCGTATTCCCGAGAGAAAAGCTTACCTACAAGATCTCGTGCGCAAGCCATTTACCCGCGCACTTTGCCTACCCACCCCAGTTCGCGTGGTCACAGGCGAGAGAGGAGATCCAGTTCTTGTCCGCATGGAAAGCGGATGGCAACCAGTAGCGACGCTTTTGCAGGCGTGGGAGCTCGACGAGGAGTGGTGGACCTCACGTCCCATCATGCGCGCCTACTACCGCGTAGCTCTTGAGAACGGGGTCTTGCTGCGCCTCTTTCAAGATCTCGAAGAAGGAGGCTGGTTCCGCCAGCAGGTTTAATTTTTTGGGGCCGTGTCTGCTTATCGCACGTATAACGCACGTTTTTGGTGCCGGGTCTCTACGCAATTTTTTGGGGCCGTGTCTGCTTATCGCACGTATAATGCACGTTTTTGGTGCCAGGTCTCTAGTACACGCATGGCGCGTACTAGAGACCTGGCACCAAAAACGTGCATTATACGTGCGATAAGCAGACACGGCCCCTAAAAATGGCGTAGAGACCCGGCACCAAAATCGTGCGTGATACGTGCGCTAAGCAGACACGGCCCC
>JBFIDQ010000112.1:0-8797 GCA_041603795.1 Chlamydiales bacterium | reverse complement strand
GCCTGGTACTTGCTTCCCAATCACCTCGCCGCAAAGAGATCCTGGGCTATTTTTCTATTCCCTTTACTGTGCGTCCAACTGAATTCGATGAGGATTCGATTCCGTTTACGGGTGAGCCCGAGGCGTATGCGATGGAGCTTGCGAGGGGGAAAGCGAATGCGGTGGAGGCTGCGCCAGATGAGCTGATTCTCGCAGCTGATACCATCGTCTACTGTGAGGGGAAGGTCTACGGGAAGCCGTCCGATGCTGACGAGGCATTCCAAATTCTTCAGGAGCTGTCGGGTGCGTGGCATACGGTGTATACGGGAGTTGCCCTGCTTCACAACGGAACGGTCTATGATGATTGTGAGGAGACGCGTGTCCTGTTCAACGCGCCGACAGAGGAGCAGATGCGCGGCTATCACAAGGCGTTGCACTGCTTCGATAAGGCCGGGGGATACGCGATTCAGGAGTCGGGAGCACTCATGGTGCGCGCCATCGAGGGATGCTACTACAATGTAATGGGGCTTCCTATTAATGCAGTGAATACACTCCTAAGTCAGGTGGGACACTCCCTATGGAATTATTTAGATTAGCACTTCTCGCTCTATTGACGTCGTGTGCACACTCCTTGCCCGAAATGGCGGTGCATCCGTTGCCGTCGGATTCGTTTGAAGGAGTAGAGCCTGTGGTGGCGGAGTCATCAGATGATTACGAGGCACTCGGTCGGCGTGCACTAGCGATTCTTTTTGAGGGGGCGCGTTCAGCCGACCCAGACCACCACCTGCTGGCGGTTTATGGCGCTGGAGTTTCGGCACACGAGGAGGCCGTTTCGGTCCTCCTCGGGGGACTTGTCCATCGCGATGGACGAAGTCAGTTGGCGGCACTCCATTTTCTTTCCAAGGGAGGAGATGAAGCCTCGCAAGGGGCGCTGCGGCACGCCATGGGGTCGGGTCACCTTATCGCCCGACTCGAAGCGGCCTACAATCTGGCCATGCGACGCGATCCAATGGCAACATCACAGGTGAGCGCGCTCATGGCTAAGGTCGATGTAGAGCTGCGGCCGCTTTTTCCTCAGCTCTTTGCCATGATTGGCGATGCGCCGTCCACTCAGGAACTGCGCATGCTCCTGCATGGTCACGATAATGCCACGCGCCACGCGGCGATTCTCGCGTGTGCGCAGCACGGACGTGACGATCTCCTACCGGAAATTCGTTCGCTCGCTGCGCAGTTGGCTCCGGAGCAACAGGAGGCATGTGCCTTTGCAATGGGTGTGCTACAGGACGAGAAGTCGGCTTCAGTTTTGGAGGGGCTAAGTCACTCTTCACACACATCCGTTGCTCTGACAGCAGATCTCGCCTTGGCACGTCTTGGACGGCTCGAAAAAATTGACTCGATCGCAACACGAGCAAAAGCCGGCGATCTTTTTGCGGTGACGGCCCTAGGCGAATTCCTAGAGGGGCGGGAGACGCTTGCTGAATTGGCAAGGAACGGTGAGGGGGATAAGCGACTCAATGCAACAATCGCCCTGCTGCGTTTGCGCGACGCACGCTCCCTCGAGTGGCTTCCCGATTATCTCATCAGGGACTCCAGCGATCTTGCGTTTTCGGAGAGGCGGAGTCCTGGTCGCAGCCTAAACATCTTCACCATTGTGAACTCTGCCCACTCCGCATTGGGGGGTCACCCCTACGCTTACGAGATGGCGATTCGACAGCGGGAGCGACTCATTTATCAGGCGTCGGAGTTGTCTGACGAGTCATTTATTCCCTTTGCCAACAGGGTGCTGCACAGTGGGCAGTCGCAGCTGCTGCCCGAAATGATTCAAGCTCTGGAGCGTCGCCGCAGCGCGGAGGCAGTGGAGCTTCTTAAGTTCCACCAGGCAAAACTCACCAGACCACTGGTCCGCTGGTACTGCAACCTTGCGCTCTACCGGATGGGGGAGGAAGGGCCCTATGGTGACAATCTTCTCTATTGGATCGAACGCCAGAGTCAGCAGGAAATGATTCAATTCCGTCTACAGGTCCCCTGGGAACTGGATCCAACTCCCCATGAACTTACGCCCACGGAAACCTCACGCCTCCTCATCGAATCGTTTGAGGCGCTCGCCGGCAAGCGCAACGAAGAGGCCATAGAGGCGCTTCGCAAAGCGATCCATGAGGGGCATCCCTCCAACCGCTATCCGCTGGCCGGACTTCTTCTACGCGCGCTAAGCTAGCTTGGTTCAGGTTTACTAGGTGTTGACGAAAAAGTGTTCGAAGGTATATGTTGGCTGTTAATCTTATTATTCAAATGGATATTTGTATGACTGCGACTCTTGTCAGGCCCATTAGTTTCATGACGTATAACATTAATTATTCTCGCCGCGCAAAGGATGAGTTTGCGGAATACTCATGGGACAATCGCAAGGACGCGGCGTATGATGTGGTGCGAAAGTCGAGAGCAGGGATCGTCTTTCTTCAAGAGGTGCTGTGCATAAATAGAGGCCAGGTGAGCACCACACTCACAGACTATTCCTGGCATTTCGAGCCGATCAATTCTCGGAATGGCGTTTGCTGCAATGCTATTGGAATTCACTCATCATTTATGCCGAAGGTGGCCCAATTAAAATTCTCGTTCAATTTCAATCAAATCGAAAAGACCGCGGAAAAAGTGATGGGTCTTCTGATTGGAGATTTATGTCTCGTCAATTGCCATTTTCCTATGGCTGAGGCTGGTAGAATGGCAATGGCTGACGGTATTGGTGGTGTGATTACGAGGTTGCCATGGAAGCGGCTGATCGTTGCCGGGGATCTTAATGCATTTCCTGATGCGAGAGGGAAAGAACAGCTAGAGCTAATTAGAAAAGGAACAGGCACGGAGAGAGTTTCGGATTTGGCGCGTTCTCAGTTGACACGCCAGGTTGCGGTCCGCTCCTTCGTACCCTATCCCTATGATAAAGTCCCAAAAAAAGCTTTAGCGATGCCTGGGAAGTTAGATCACGTATTTGTGAAGGGGTTGCAGCTTCTCGCAGGAACATGTCCGACCGTGGGCGATGCTCGCAAGGTGCCAGGGAAGAGCTTTGCTCCCTCCGATCATTTTGATATTTCTTTGCAGCTGGTAAATTCTGATCAACCGTTCTCTAGTCAGAACGAGAGTAAGATGTCTAATAGTACTACTTGCAAAAGTCCCTAGGCCCGTGGCATTGACAAATGCATGGGACATTCGCGAAGTGGCGGAACTTCTTCTACGAGCGCTAAGCTAGCTTCGTGTGGGTTGAAAAGTAGCACGAAATTGGTAAAGATGTGATTTTGTGCTACTTATTGATATCTCAAAAAGTAGCACAAAAAAGCGGCCTGGGTGCCAGATCGATCAGGTGTTCCCGGTAAATTTTGGACCAATTTAATCGTTTGTCCCTAAATGTCAGCTGATAGCGGTCGCAACCAGCTGGCGAGGGCTATGATTTCATCATTGTATGGCCGGCTCAACTCCAGAAGCGGTGGCTATTTGAAAAACCACTTTCACAAACCTCTCGCTCGGGGCCTCCAAATCCCCAATTGTGCTATCATATTTTGTCTGTAATTAATCGAATGGAACTATTCTTATGACTCTTGCATTGATGGCTAGGAAGCTCGTTTGGCCTTCCGCAGCGCTTGTTTTGGCTTATGGTATGGGCGAGAGCATTGTTCGAAGGAATGGAAGTGTTCCACCCACTGACGACAGAACCCAGAAGTTGCTGCAAGAGTTAAAGCGCTGTTCGGAATTTAATAAGCTGTGGAGAGAGACCGAAAGAATCAACGGATCGAAGATCCAAGTGATTCCGCTGGAGGCATCAAACAAAGAGATTTCTTTTGGCGCGGCCTGTGATATTAGCTTTGGAGCCGGGGGAGAAATTCTTGCACAAAAAATATTATACAATGGAGATGAAAAGGACGAAGGAAGGTCGTTGTCCTCCATTGCATTTGAGCTTTGCAACCTTAGTCATGCACAGGAATTTGTGAAACATCGGCGCACGATCAAAGGTAAAATCAAAACAGAAGCTGATCTAGAAAGAGAAGCGGTCAAATCCGAGTCAATTGAGCACAAATCGGTGCTTAAGCACAAAAAACTTATTGAACAGTGTATCCGAAACGGACCCTTCAATTCTGGGATGCGCAATTTTTTTAAGTGTGCGGACTTTGAGGAGAATTTAGAGCTCCAGAAGCAATCTGGGCACTTCCAGGAAACCATGGACCACTTGCGAGAGAGCGCTTGCAAGTAACTTTGTGGCTTCGCAAGGTGAGCCGTGGGGGTGCTTTTTGTGTCGGTGTTGAAGAAAAATCCTTTCATTCGTATAGTGATGACTTAGAACGTGATGGATGTTTGGATGAAGTGTCTGCTCTCTCTTTTACTCCTTTCGGCCGCGCTTTGTTTTGGCGCGAATGTTGACTCCGACCTACCCTCACAGGGCGTTGTCGTTGATCTTCGGGAGCCGCTTTTTAGCGATGGGGTGCTGACTACAGATCAGGGTGGGGTGATTACTGCACCGGGCCTTCGTATTCAGGCGCAAAAGATTCGTTATACAAGAAAAGCAATCGATGGCGAGCCTGTTTTTCGGGTGGAGGCTGAGGGCGACCTCATGCTTGAGTACCAGGGGCGGATCTTTGTAGGCAATGAACTTACTTACGACTTTAAGGAGAAGACGGGGGCACTTACGGGCGCCCGTACGGGTATCGGGATGTGGTACCTTTCTGGCCAGAAGGTGGAGTTTCTGAGTGACGGCTCGTTTCGAATCGAAAATGGTTCGGTGACGACGTGCCAGAATATCGAGAATGAATGGCAGATTAAGTCGTCTGAGGTACGAGTTTCCGAGGATAACCAGTTGTCCGCTTCTAACGTACAGTTTCTCTTCGTGAAAATTCCGCTCTTTTGGGTCCCTGTCTACAAGGTCGATTTGGAATCCCTTGGGGAGAGTCCGATTACTGCCCGTGTAGGCTTTGGTGGGCACCAGGGGGTGCGCTTCCGCGCTCGCTATAGGGCCCTGAGCTATGTCGACTGGTCAGCTTTTCTTCGCTTTGATTATCTTACGAAGCGTGGGTTTGGCACCGGACTAGAAACGCGCTATGAGCCGAAGGATGGTACGCGTGAGTTGTTGACGCGCAATTACATCGCTAAAGATTTTTCAATATTTGATCCTAGTCAGAAGACTCGCTACCGCATAGAGGGAAGAGGCTTTGTCGAGGATCTATGGGATCACTATCAGGTAAGCGTGCAGTGGGATAAGCTAAGTGATCGCGATATCGCATCGGATTACTACGATCGCGACTTCCATTACCGCAGTCCTGAATTGACCCAGGCAACGGTCAGGCGCCAGGAGAGGGATTGGATTGGCCAGCTGGTGACGCGGGTTAGGCTCAACACCTTCCAAACTGTCCGCCAAGAGGAGCCGCGGCTCAACGTCGACTTCCGCCCAGTGGAAATCGGACATACCGGGATCATCGCAGAAAACCGGATGGAGGCGGGGTACCTCGATTACGAGTTCGACAAGGCGATCCCGATGGCTGTCGATTTCGACTCTTCTCGCACGACTTTGCAGTCGAAGGTGTATCGTCCGTTCAGCGTGGGACACGTGAACGTGCTGCCGGAAGTGGGAGTGAGCGGTAGCCACTATAGCAACTCGCCAGAAAGCAAATCCGTGTGGCAGTCGGTTCTCACAGGGTCTGTCGAGGCCAACATGACTTTTGTGAGGGAAAAAGGGGAGACGACACAGCAGGTGACCCCTTACACGCGCTATCGCTACTTTTCGAAACCCACCGCCGCCCCGCGGGAGGTTCATATCTTCGACCTTTCGGATGGATGGTATCGTGTCAATATGGTCACTCTGGGACAAGAATTTAGCTACCTGAAGCAGCGTGATGGGTTGCCAGAGAGAATATTGATTGCCGACACCTGGGCGAATGCCTTCCTGGGAAGCTCCAAAACGGCGAAGTCAGTACCCCGTATCTATAACAGACTGACCTGGAACATGCTCTCCACCGTAAGCCATTATCTACAGACGGCGTGGGATACGGCACGCAACAAAGTGGACCACTTGAATTGGCGGACGGAGTGGACCGTTAACGAGGACGTCGCGATCTCAGGAGAGTACCGTCACCGCAGTGAGTATTCGTGGCGGAAAGTGGACTACGACAATTTTGTCATCGATTTCTTCCGTTCGGAAGCAGAGCTTCTTACCTCTCCTCTATCGGATAAAAGAGATACTGTGCTGGCTCATGTGTTCTGGAGACTCAACCCTACTTTGGAGCTGGAAATAGCGGCACGCCACGGTTGGAGACGTTCCGGGGAGCCCAGCTACACCGAGTTTGATGTCGATTTGACCACACAGGTCCGTTGCTCCTGGGAGTGCACCGTTTCCTACCAGCACCGCCAATCTGATAACCGCTTCTCGTTCAACATCGCCCTGCTCGAAGCGAGGCCAGACCCAAGCAACCTCTATACAGCATCTTGGTATCGTTAAATAAAATATTTGACAGTTGAGCGCTTTCTCCTCTACGGTACAGAAAAGAGGACTCCCTATGCGCAACGTGGTGATCATTCAAGCTCGTATGAGCTCGGTTCGCCTCCCCGGTAAAGTGCTAAAGACGGTGATGGGTAAGCCATTGCTGGGCTACCTGTTGGAACGACTTGAACGTTGTCAGCTGGTCGACGCCATTATGATTGCTACTACGACAAATGGTGGTGACGATCCGATAGTGGAGCTGGCTCAGGACGCCGGAGTAGAGGTCTACCGTGGCGATGAGCACGATGTGCTCTCGCGCTACTACCAGGCGGCAGGGACAGCCTCCGCAGATACGATCATTCGTGTAACCTCCGATTGCCCCCTTCATGATCCAGCCGTCATCGACCTCGCGATCGAAACATTTCATCGGGGTGGGGATCTTTCGTATCTCTCGAATTCGCGCCTTCGTACCTACCCGCGCGGACTCGATACGGAGGTGTTTTGCTTCTCCGCACTTGAACATGCTTGGAAAAATGCAACGCAATCCTACGAAAGGGAACACGTTACGCCGTATATTCTAGAACATCCAGAGATGTTTGCTCTGGGTGATTTCATAAGCGGGCGTGAGGGGCTGACAGCTCATCGCTGGACAGTTGATGAGTAAGCCGACTTCGACCTCGTCCAGCACATCATAGAAGCTATCTATCCGGTAAACCCTGAGTTTGCCATGGATGATGTTCTCACGCTCCTCGAGAGGCATCCCGATTGGATGCAAATCAACGCCCACATAAACCAAAAGGTGACCAAAGAATGATCGGACTAGAACTCGTGCGTCGCACAGAAGCAGACGGTCAACTCGTTATGGAGTGGCGCAACAATCCGGATACCCTTAAGGCGTCGCTGGGTCAGGAGCCCAAGGTATGGGAGACATTTTGGCCTGAATTTTCTGAAGAGTATTTTTCCACGCTATACCTGCCGCCGCTCTTCGCCCTTTTTGACGGTAAGAGAGTCGCATTTATTCGATTTCGTCCAATGGGCGACCCGGATCATGTGATTCGACGTGGTGTCGAGATATCCTTGAACATCGCACCTGAGTTTCGCGGAAAGAAGCTCGCGGTGCCAATCCTTAAGGCGGCTCTCGAGTTTCTTGCGGAGCAGGGCGTAGATGACTGTTTTGCATTGATCAAAAGTGACAACAAGGCGTCACAAAAGGCGTTTGTGAAAGCAGGATTTGAGTCAGTTGACACCGGACACATTGGAAAATTCATTGTGCGACTCACTGCACTAAGTGCCCCTAATGTAATGGTGATTGCCGAGGCTGGTTCCAACTGGCGCATGGGCTCAACAAAGCGCGATCTGGAAATGGCCAAGGTGCTTGTCGACGTAGCCGTGGACGCGGGAGCGGATGCGGTGAAGTTCCAAACGTATCGCCCTGATGGGGTGTACGTGCGCAATGCGGGGAGTAGTGACTATCTGGCGGCATCAGGGATAAAAGAAGATATTCATGATATTTTTGATGATCTCTCAATGCCGTACGAGATGGTTCCACAGCTTGCTGAATATTGCGATCACCATGGCATTGCGTTTATGGCGACGCCATTCTCTCCTAGAGATTTTGCCGCTGTGGATCCGTTTGTGAAGACTCATAAGATTGCGAGTTACGAGATCTCTCATCTTCGCCTGCTCGAGTTGGCGGCGGGGAGCCGAAAGCCGTTGATACTGAGTACAGGGGCTACAACACCTGCGGATATTCGCTGGGCAGTCGACACGTTCCAGTGGGCAGGGGGAGGTCCGCTTACGCTCTTGCAGTGCACGGCCAAGTATCCGGCACCATTTGACTCACTTAACCTCCGCGTGCTCCCGTGGTTGAAGTCGCAATACGGAGTAAATGTAGGGCTGTCGGATCACAGTCGCCACCCCACGTGCGCGCCCACGGCGGCAGTAGCCCTCGGAGCCACAGTAGTCGAAAAACACTTCACCCTTGATAATCAGCTGCCAGGTCCCGACCATGCCTTTGCCGTTACCCCAAAAGAACTTAAAGAGATGGTCCGCGCCATCAGAAAGACTGAGGAGGCCCTTGGCAGCGGGGTGAAAGAGGTCTTAGAGGCGGAAAAGGAACTCTACGGTTACGCACGTCGTGGACTCCAAGCGCTCCGCGATATTGAAACTGGCGATGAACTGCGAGAGGGAGTCAATATCGCCATTCTTCGCCCTGGACAACAGCCTCTAGGATGTCACCCTAAGCACCTACCCTCCCTAGAAGGCAAGTTGGCAACGCGCAACATCCCAGCAGGTGAGGGCGTGCACACCGGAGATGTGGGGTAAGTTTTTGGTGCCAGGTCTCAGCGCAATTTTTTGGGGCCG
>JBFIDQ010000111.1:0-8824 GCA_041603795.1 Chlamydiales bacterium | reverse complement strand
TTCTACAAACTTCAGTGTAAGAGCGATCGTCTTGCTCCGTCTAGGGATAAGATTTTACCTACAGATTGGGTTGTCTGGGTGCCTGGAGATTTGAGCCTATTGAAGCTGCAGGCAATGGCTAAAGCTAGATCTAAGAATAAGTCAGATCAGATTGAGTTGTTCAACCTGGTTGAAAAGGAAATTGGCGAAAAAATCCCTGGGAAGGGCTCTTGGGTAGTGGTGGAGCCTTGCCTGGACGAGGGAAGCTTGAATGAGCCTCGACAAAGCCACTTAGATAAAGCAGGAAAGAACGGCAGGGTTCTTCTTACTCCGGTAGAGTTGGCGGCGGCGATCCATACTTATTTAGTGAAGAGAGAGCAAAAAATGTTTGGGGTGCCGAGTAGGCACTTTGGCAACTATGCTCGCAGTGTGACGAAGCTCTCGAATGGTTTGAGCTGCGTTGTTGGTGGTCTTGGTCCCTCCTTGGGGCTCGGGGTCTACTTCCTCTGGGGTGGCCGCCTTGACTACGTGGGCGCGCTGTCGGCCCGGAAGTTCTGAGGCCTTGGTTCTTGGTAACTTGGCTCTTGTCCAAGGGAATTGGTTTTTTTGTTCCTTGGCCGCGCGAAATTTTTGTGGTTTTTGGGTTTGAAACGACCAGGTGAGCACGGCTGATGCCGAAATTATGAAAGATGCCCAATACTGCGGGTCGATGCTTGAGTCAGCTGGTTCCTCAGTAGATTTGCAAAGCACCCGCCCCACAGGCGGTTGAGGTAGATTTTTTCGTTGAGTGATGAAAAAAGGGCTGGCAGGTTTTCCTGCCAGCCCTTCGATCTTTGATCGTATATCCCTTAGACGGAGTCGAGAGCTCCCTCGACGCCATCAGCTGCGTCGCTGTGAGTGCCTTGCTCTGTCTCTAGCTCGGCCTTCTCTTGAATAAGCTGATCTTCACTCGCTTCTTCCTCGCTTAACGCAAGCTCGCGTGTGTGGTCGTCGGGTAGGCAGTCAGGCGGACTTTCGATACCGCCGTGATCATGAAACTCGCCTTGTGGCGGCTCATGTAAAATTCCATTTTGCTCGTACTCTGCTTTGTGGTAGTCAAAGTCGCCTTTGAATTGCTCGTAGTCGCTACGAATCTGTTCCCATTGAGGGTCCGGTTGCAGGTCGCCGTTGGCTTGCGCTTCATCCATCTTGCCTTCGAATTCGCCAAGCTGCTGCTCAAAGCTTTCTTTGTTTTGGTCGAATTCTTCTAGGTGCTGATTGAAGTCACTTGTCTGCTGCTCGAAATCCATCTGATGCTGCTCAAACTCGGCACGGTGCTGCTCGAACTCTGGCGGCGGCGGATTGCCACTTTGTTGGAATTCATCGGATTTCGACTCGAACTCAGTACGGTGTTCTTCGAAGCGTGCTGCGCTCTCTTCGTACTGATGAACGTGTTGCTCGAACTCGACTTTTTGTCCCTCGAATTCAGCGTGCTGCTGTTGGAATTCAGCGTGTGGCTGTTCCCACTGTCCATCTCCACCTGGAGGTGGTGGCGGTGGTGGGTACTGTCCTGCTTCTGCGTGCTCGTGCTGATGGTCATGATGCTCATGATTGGGGTCGTATTGTCCATCTCCACTTGGAGGTGGCGGATAGTCTCCTTCCTGCTCCCACTGCGTGCCTGCCTGCTCGTGCTCGTGGGAGTTTTGTTCGTACTCGGTTTTGTGCTGGTCGAATTCCTCACGGAACTCCTCATACTCGCCTTTCCGCTCTGCCCAAATATCGCTCTCTTGGCTGAAGTCTCCTATTTCCTGCTCGAGATCTCCTGCGTGCTGCTCAAGCTGGGTCATGTTTTGCTCAAACTCTTGCGCGTGCTGGTCGAATTCGGCACGCTGCTGCTCGAAATCGGCTCGGACCTGCTCTGCCTGCTGCCGGAATTCTTCAAACTCTGGTGGGGGAGGATTGCCTTGATTGACTTCAGGCTTCCATTCTTCGAATTTCTGCTCTGCTTCTGCGCGAAACGAATGGAAGTCGTCCGCTGTTTGTTCAAACTGCTGAGCGTGTTGCTCGAAGTCGGCTTTTTCCTGATCAAACTGCTGCCAATGCTGCTCGAATTCGGCCATCATTTGCTCGGGTGTGGGCATTCCTTCCGCTCCACCCGTTGGGGTATCTACCATGTTCATCCTTGGGTTAGAAAATCGAGGCATTACTCGATCGGTTGCAGATCTTCTTATACATAAAAATTAGTTTGATCACAAGTTGGCGCGAGCCGAAAATAGGCCTTAGAACCCTATGAGGGCCTTACATTGAAGGGACTACATCTCGCGATTTTTTTTTGATTAATTTGCTGGGGTTGGGTCATTGGAAGAGTCGCTTTTGTCGCGATTTTCGCTATCTTGTTCGAACTCAGGAACCTCATCAATTCCAGCCACTCCGCCGATAATACTCGGTGCAATGCGGTCCTCTAGCTTTTCACCGGCTCCCAGAGTTTTTCTCTTTTTTTTGCGATCCATGGGTGGCTCCTTTGGGTTGTTTAGTAGACTTGAAGATCTAAGCGTATGGTTTTCTTGGCCCAGCGTCCAGCGCGCTGGAAAAGAGTTTGCTTGCCTGTCTGCACGTGGACCAGGCCTTGCATTCCTTCCCGCAGGGTCTCCTCTGCGTTGGGAAAGGTGAGGGTCACTGCATAGTGGCGCCCCGCGCCACGCATGTGATGTTCGGGGGCAATCCGCGTAATCTGACCGGTAAAGATGGTTCCCGGTTGCTGGTCAAGGACAAGCAGTGCATTCATTCCCGCTCGCAACTCCTGGAAGTCGGCTTCTGGCACGCCCACCACAGCTTCGTATGCGGAGGGATCGATAAGAGTACCGATTTCAGTGCCTGCCTCCAAGTAGCTGTGCTCGACGCGATTAAGCTCGGCTTTTAAAATGCCGTTGAACGGTGCGGATAGGGTTAGGCTCTTACTCTCTCTTGCGAGCTCCGTTTGCTCGTCGGTGAGCTTGGCGCGGAGTCGACGGAGCCGCTCTATCTCACCGCTACGCCCTACCGCTAGGGCGGCTTGCATATGAATCGTATTCGCACGTAGCTCGCTGAGGTTGTTAGCTTCTCGTCCCTTGAGGTCGTCATTCTCCTGTTGGAGGATTGCCTCACCCGCGAAGAAGGCTCTCTTATTACTTAAAAGGTCGGAAACATACCCAGGAGTGGTCGTGCGCAATATCGCTTCTCTTACAGGCTTAAGAGAGGCTGGGACGGAAAGGTAAGAGGTAAAGGGAACAAAGAAGACAACAAGAAGAGCCACGATTGCAAATGTTCCTGTCATCCATGAGAGATGCCAGCGCTTGAAATGCTCGCCGTGTTCCTCAAGGAGCCTCTGACCAAGAGTTACCTGATTTTTCACTGTGGGCCCATATAACTTATATGCAATCGCTAAGGTGGGAATGAGCCCCCACACTTGAAATTTGCCGATCAGGAAGCTCCCGGCCATAAATAGCATGCCGAGCTTCATATTGATCATATAGATGGTGGCGAGGGAGCCGTAGGTGGTCAAAATTCTCTGCTTTCGACGGGAGAGATCGGGATCCTCTTCGGTAAGACGCAGCACTTTCGATTTGATAAGATGGCTTACATGCTCTTTGGAGGCTTGCTTAAGGTTGGGGATCTCAAGATAATCGCTCAGTGCGAAGTAGCCGTCGAATTTCATCAGGGGGTTTAGATTCATCAACATGGTGGCACAAAAGGCGACCAAAACGATCTGGAAGCTGATCACGTTCAGGGCTGATCCGGGGGCGGTGAGCCACCAGAAGTAGACGGCAATACAGGCGAATAAGATCTCAAAATAGCAACCGGCAAACACGGTGTAGAGGCGGTGACGCTTTTCCTTGAACATCCAGGAGTCGTTGACGTTGCAGTACATGCAGGGAGTCATCAGTAAAAAGAGCAGGCCAATTTCGTGACACTCTCCACCAAAATGCTTACAGGTAAGTCCATGTCCCAATTCGTGAATGGCAATGGTCAGCATCACCGTGATCCACAACCCAAAAAGCCCCCAGGAGGTCTGATTGGCGAAGTCGAAGGTGTGCGCCATATTTGTGGCGACCTCGGCGGAGTTGCTGATGAGGATTCCAATTGCGCTGAGGATGAATAGGATGGAGGCGGTGACGACTGGAGTGGACCACAACCAGCGTAGGTAGGGGATGGCTATGTTGAAGAAGTCGTTAGGGTCGACAAGGGGAATTCGAAAGTAAAGAAAGGAACCTTTTGCGTGAAGAATTCGACTCTTTCTCTGCTCGCGCATTTGCTCGTAAAGGAAGGTGTTTTGCTGCTCTTCAGTCCGCTCAAAAAGGTCATCTTTCTCAAGCTTAAAGACAAACTGTCGGATCTCCTTGGGGGTGAAATCGAGGTCGTAAGTCTTATTGACAAATTGTGCAACCTCGCGGGAATTGCGCTTTCCGTCGAGTGCGCTGAGCACGTAATACTCTTCTTTGTCGTAGCGAGAATAGGTCTGCTTGACGGGATCCTTCAAGATGTAGGAGGTTTCGCCGCTCATGCTTTGATCAATGAATATGAGGTCGGAGCGCAGGGGGGCGAGGCCACTCATGAATTATGCCCCCCGATGGAAAAACAACTTGATGGAGGTGACAAAGCTCTCTTTCCATTTTCGCAGGTAGATGTGGTAAAGAGATCTGTTGCCGGTATGAATTTTGGCCAGTCCGGTCATGCCAAGTCGAATATTCGGATTCCTATTGAGCCCTTCACTAAAGAGGTACGCTTCATAACCGCCGACCGTCGGACTCTGCGAGGTGAACAGTAGCTCGCCCTCAAGGAGTTGGTCAGGCAACGCCTTCAAACTGAAATAAACGGGGTTTCCTACGCGTGCGATAAGCGTTGAGGCTTCGTCAAGGACCACTTTGAGTCGCTTGCGATCGCTTACAGCGATATTAGTGATGGTCTCTCCCATAACAATCTGCTTATCAAGAAGCTCGCGAGGGCGCGGGGTGAGGATGCGACCTGAGGCGGGCGCGACGATCTCAGTGTGATTGATTTTTTGCTCGATAAGCTCGAGTTCGCTTTCAAGTCGAGCCGCTTCGAGGCGCTCGAGGTGAGCCTCACTGGCAACCTCCTCGCTTTGCCATCGGCGTAACTTGCTAAGTGACATCTGATGGTCGGCGCGGAGCTTGGAACGCTCAAGTTCGAGGGGAGAGCGGTTCAGTCGGACCAATACCTGGCCCTTCTCGACGAGCTGGCCTTCCTCAAAGAGAACGCTGGTGACTACTCCGTCGACTCGACTCGTAGCCTGGGTCTGATGGTCAGGTATGACCTCTAAGTCGACGGTGACGCGATGCGGCACTTTTAGCATGAGAAGCAGGGCCAAAGCGAAAACGGAAATACCAGAGGTAATGGCAACTTTCTTTCTCGACCACTTCTTGGCATGCACGGCTTCGCTAAGCTTACCGACAAGTCCACCCTTGGGAATGTTCTTGTAGAGCTGCGCATTGCGAATGGCAACGGTGGCCTGATTCACAATCATATCGATGACGTAGGAGGAGTCCTTGCCGACAAGAGTGCCGTATTGCCCCTCCATGCTGATGACGCCAAGTTTGCCTTCGGAATCGGACAAAATAGCGATGGAAAGGGAGTGGAGATCCATCATCTCCATGTACTCGCAGACGTTCTTTGCGAGCTCCTTAGGCGGACGCTCTTTATGGAAGTTCACTACTTGCAGGGGCTTGCCGCTCTCCAAAACCTGCCGCATAATGGCGGTGAGCTTCTTATTGTGCGGGGTGTAGCGGTCGACGGCTGCTACGTGTGACTCGGCAGCAAGGGAGAGCTTGTCGTGGAAGTCGACGATGCCAATAAGGGCGCGCTCGTAAAAAATGACCTTTGAGCCCAAGTTGACGATGCTCATGAGAACGCGATCAAGATCGAGCGTGGAGGTGATCTGTTTGCTGAGGTCGAGTAGGTGATTGAGCTCTTTAATCCGTTTCTCTGAGTTGTAGAGAAGGGCATTCTTGATGGAGATGGCGGCGTTAACGGCAAGAAGCTCGAGCATTTCGAGGTCGTCTTGATCAAAGGTCCCAAGGTGGCTCTTTTTGTTGAGGAGCTGAATGGCGCCCATGCACTCGTCGTTGACGACGAGAGGGACGCATAACATGGATTTGGTGGCGAAACCCGATTTCTTATCCGCTTGGGTGTTGAAGCGCTTGTCTTTGGAGGCGTCGAAGAGAACAACTTTTTCTTTGTGACCAACAACCCAGCCAACAACGCCACTGCCAACTTTGAGACGCATTCCTAAAATTTTCTCTTTGGATGGACCAACAGCTACGTGGCAACCGACTTCTTTCGTCCCTTCTTCGCGCATCCAAAAGGAGCACGCTTCGGCTTCGAGTGCTTCGACAACACTGTCTAGGATGGTCGACATGAGCTTTTCGACGTCGAGCGTGGAGCTGAAGCGCTTGCCAATGTCGATAGCAAGTTCGAGCTGACGCACTTTTTTGCGAAGAGCTGGTAGTTCTGTTTCCGTCGTCACAATCCAACCCCCATAGCAAATTCAAGAGTGGCAAGAGCAATTTGATAGCCACTAACTGCGTTGATGTAATCCTTACGGGTGCGAGTGAGAAGGTCTTGCGCTTCTAAGACGTCGCGAGCGGTGCCAATTTGCTCTTTGTAACGGGTGGTGTTGACGTCGTAGTTCTCTTGCCCTTTACTTAAGGCTCTCTCAAGCACTTCAGCACGCTGTCTCGCCTCTTCGACGCTGAGGTAGGCACTCTCGACTTCGAGAAGGACCTGATTCGTGACTTGCTCGAGAAGATAGGTGCTCTGTCTCTGGTCGGCTTCGGCAGCACTGATCTCACGACCGACCTTTCCCCAATCCCACACGTTCTGTGTGATGTCGATTTCAAAGAGGGCACCCTCAACTGCATTTTTCCTGCTGAAACCGGCTCCTGCGCTGGACCACTCGGCCTTTCCGGTGATCGATGGGTGGTACCCAGAGCGGGCCACACTCACGCGATGCTGACGCTTGCGGGTCTCGAGCTCACTCGTTTTGAGATCGGGACGCTCTTGAAGGGCTCTGTCAAAGGCTTCGGAACGGGTCCAGGGAACTGGATCGAGCTGCAAGGGGGTGCTGACAGCAAAAGGGGAGTCGAGGGGGCGGCTGAGAAGGCTGTTGAGCTGTGCCATGGATTGGTAGATGTTGCGCGTGGCAGAAAAGGTGCCTTGTTGGCCCTGAGCTACGTTCACTTCGGCTTCGAGCACATCGGAACTCCAAACAAGACCTTCATTAAAAAACTTATCGGCGTGGGTGGCGAGAAGCGTTAGGCGCTCAAGAGAGCTCTGCGCTTCGACGGCGAGGTCGTTGGCGGCGACGTGACGCACCCATGCTTGTTTGACGGCCATGCGGATGAATTGTCGCTGTCGACGTAACTGGAGCAGTGACTGCTCTTCTGTAAGCTCGGCAATCTTCCATCCTTTCCACAGGCGCCCTCCTTGATAGATGGGCTGATTCACAGCCAAGGTGGCGGTATAGTCGTCTGAACCGACTTGTGTGCTCTCCCTACCGGTAAGCTCGGCGGTAAATTTGGGGAGAAGGGCTCGGAAGGCGGCGCCTTTGCGGTAAGTGGAGGCGCTACTGCCTTCCTGCAGGGCTTGAATGCCGGGATTGTCACGATCGGCACGTTGCAACGCTTCGTCTAAATTTGGGATGCGTTCTGCAGCGCATAGGGACAGTGGCAACAATAGGGATAGAAGGAGGTTTTTAGCGGACATCACCCTCCTGAGGCGCTACAAGGGTGACGTAGCGACCTGTTAGTAGCTCTGGACTTGGAACGATGCTCCATACGACGCGCTGCGTTCCACTGGCGGGGTCGAGAAAGGGCTGAATTTGTGAAACGATGGCTTCACCAACAACTTCACTTCCAACGCGAACGGAGTGCTTCGCGCCGATGAGGAGTCCGCTGCTTTCAGCAAGGGGTAGGTCGAGGCGTACTTCTAGGTTGTCGGTTTCCATGAACTCGATAATGGGCTTTCCGGGCTGCGCTTGCTCACCTATGGTGGAGTGGACCGCTTTCACGATGCCATCAAATGGGGCAGTGAGCTGATTATCAGCAAGCTGAAGCTCGACGAGCCTGTAGCGGGCTTGAGCCGATTTGAGTCGCGCTTGGGCCTCTTGGTGGCGGAACCCGGCTTCTTCGACGGCAATAGGCGCAACAATGTTCTGCTTCAGCAGGCGCTCTTTCTTCGCTTTCTCATGGGCGGCCGTGGCAAGGGCCACGCTAGCCATTTCGACATCCATTTCGCTCTGGTAGAGAGCGACTTTGGACTGGCGGGCGTCCTGACGGGCGATGACGCTCCCTACAGCAAAAGCCTCGCCTGCCTTGGGGAGCTCAGTTACGATTTCGGCCTGTCCAAAGGAAAGAGCAGCTTCCCTTGCAGGCTGAATAATTCCTCGCAATGGCATGCCCGCATATGCTGATGCACCTAAGCTTAAAGGAATTAATAGGATCCAGATCCATCTGAGCATCACATCACCTCGTGTGGTCAATATGACAAGTTATTTTTTAAATAACAGCAAAAGTTTGAAGGAGCAAAAGCTCCTCCTTCCGGGCTAAGATGCAGGGTCCTCTTACCTGGCGGCGCAAGCCTTGTCACTACCCAAGATTTGCAAGAACTTTATTTGATGCAAAAAGTGTGGGTAGATCTTGGCCCATGGCAAGTGCATCTCGCGAATGTGAGTGCGCGCAGCCGTGGGTTTGGCATAACAAAATTGTACCCTTGAAAAGCACCCTTTTACGCATAAGTTTTTGTGGCGGAAGTATGCGGTTTGTGCAGTGCGGGTTTTTTGCTGCGGCAGCAGCAACGGCATTTAGGTGTGCCC
>JBFIDQ010000110.1:0-8861 GCA_041603795.1 Chlamydiales bacterium | reverse complement strand
TGGGGATATTTAAGTATTGAATAAGTCCGTTTTCCATGCGGCAAGAGTTTTTGGCCCGCCCCTTCGCGTAGCCTTCGCGACCTTCGCGGTTAAATAATCGTTACGATGCAATTGCCCTGGCCCGCAGCCCCTCTGGTTTACACGTCTTAATCTTCTATGCTAGGATGCCTCGACTTTTACAAACCAAAGGAGACTCCTCATGTGGACACAAATTTTCGCACTACTAGCCCTTGCTAGCCCCCTGCTTTCAGAAGAAAGCGATCACGACTGCACCTGCTGCAGCGAAACGTATTACTCTCAGCTTGTTGAAGGGAATAAGAGCGCCTACTTTCAGGTTCCAGGCGATTGGCTGCTTGCCAAACCAGACCAGTTACCTCCGAAAGTAACCATGCTTGCTACTGGGGAAGGAAAGCGAGAGGTTCGCCCCCGCCTTAACCTTGCCGAGGAAAATGTGGATGGAGACCTCGATGACTACCTCAAAGTTATCGCTGAACTAAACAAGGCCGAAGGTCGCGAATGGCGAAAGCTGGGGACCATCGAAACGGAGTCCGGCACCGCAAGTCTGTCGCAATGCGATATGCCCACCAAATGGGGAACGACCCGGATGCTGCACGCAATCCTAGTTCAAAACAAGAAAGCGTACATCTTGACGGCCTCTTCTCTACAGGAAGAGTTTGCGGATAACTACGAGCTTTTTTTCCGCTCCCTCAGCTCGCTGAAGGTGCCGGCCCAACAGACTCTTTAGAGCCTGAAAAAGGGTGCCATCTGAAATATGGCACCCTAGTGACCTATCATCCTGCGATTGCCCGTTAACGAAAACAATTTGCTAGAAATAAATTCCTGTGGCATACAGAGTAGTGAACCATGACAACCATTAGCTAATGGAGATAATGCAATGAACATTCTGAAAAAGATAGTCGCTTTAGGAACAGTTGCGGTAATGATGTCGACTTCGACATTCGCAGCTACGGAAGTAGGCAACCAGCCTGCTGGGGCAGAAGGCGCTTCTGCTGGCACGGAAGAGACCGCAACAGCAGCTGGCGAAGGCTACTCTGCTGGTGCAGCAGCACCTGTTGTTGGTGCTGAGGCGATCGCAGGAGCGGCTCTTGCTGCAACTGTAGCTGGTCTTGCACTTGCTAGCACAACAGCTCACGCTCACGCTCACAGCCACTAAACGGCAGTGACTCCGAGTAAGCTAACAAGGAACCGAATCGCGCAAGCGTTTCTGTTCCTTGTTTTTTTTGCGTGCTCACCGCCATCTCAGTGGATTTCCGAAGAGATCGATGCGAGAGAGAGCGAGCAGCGCGCTGAAAGATTAGCGTATCTACCTGACGATTCCATGGCAAAGATGCACGTGCAGGTGCTGACTGGAGATTACGGAATACGTTTCGCTCTGCACCTTCTGTCCCGCAAGGCACCTCCTGGTACAACGTACATTTCCGTGAATGGCAAACGGGCCGATGTGGAGCTTATGGACGGGGGACAAGTCTTACTGCTAAATGACGGCGAGTATTGGCTCGATCAGTTGCGAAGTGGTAGGAGTCTAACCATTGTATTGCCAGGCTACCGCACCGTCATTCCACCTATAGATACTACTTGAGTCCACGGTTACCTAAACAAGGAATCGCCTCCATGATTACTCATCCACCGGACCTACTGAAGAAAGGCTTCCAGCGATTCATAAAGTTCAGCGTAATCGTTGCCCTGATCAATATTCTAGGTGTGCTATTTTGGAGTCCCAAGATCTTGTGGTCCTTGGTAATTGTCGGCCCCCCAATTTTCATCGGACTGGTAGATATTTTACAGACCAAGAGTACGATTCGACGTAACTTTCCTTTCTTGGGAAACTTTCGCTTTTTCTTAGAGGAGCTCGGACCTGAACTCCACCAGTATTTTGTGGAGAGTGATCACAGTGGCCGACCCTTCAGTAGGGACCTACGTTCAGTCGTCTACCAGCGCGCCAAAAACCAAGAGGATACGCGTCCATTTGGCACACAGCACGATGTTTACCGGGTAGGCTATGAATGGGTGAATCACTCCCTAGTGCCGATCTCCCCCGAAGAAGTTGACCCACGAATTGTTATTGGCAGTCAAGATTGCAAACAGCCCTACTCGGCCAGCATTTTTAACATCTCCGCCATGAGTTATGGATCTCTAAGTAAAGTCGCTATTCAGTCACTTAACGGAGGCGCAAAGCTGGGCAATTTTGCCCACAACACCGGTGAGGGAGGGGTTAGTCCAGCGCACTTAGAATTTGGTGGCGACCTGATCTGGCAGATAGGAACAGGGTATTTCGGATGTCGCACTGCGAGTGGAGCATTTGATCCAGATAAATTTGCAGAGGTAGCCGCACAGCCCAGCGTTAAAATGATCGAAATCAAGCTTTCACAGGGTGCTAAGCCGGGTCACGGCGGCATTCTACCCGCCGGAAAAGTAACCCCAGAGATCTCCGAAATTCGTGGTGTACCCATGGGAAAAGATGTCCTCTCGCCCGGACACCACAGCGCCTTTAGCAATCCCATGGAACTATGCAACTTCATCAAAGCCCTTCGAGACCTCTCCGGTGGAAAACCCGTCGGATTTAAGCTCTGTGTCGGAAAGAGAAGGGAATTTCTTTCGATTGGAAAGGCTTTTGTAGAAAGCGGGGTCGTCCCCGATTTCATCTCCGTAGACGGCGGTGAAGGGGGCACAGGTGCGGCGCCAATGGAGTTCTCACACCGCATTGGGTGTCCCCTCACCGAAGGACTCCATTTTGTCCACAGCTCCCTAATTGGATTTGGTCTACGTGACCAGATCCGAATCATTGCCAGTGGTCGTATCATTTCCGGATTTGATCTCCTCGCCAAACTATGTATGGGAGCCGATGCGGGCAGCTCCGCACGAGGAATGATGTTTGCTCTAGGCTGCATTCAAGCCCTAAAGTGCAATAAGAACACCTGCCCTACTGGAGTGGCCACGCAAGACCCCTACCTCACCCGCGGCCTAGTCGTAGAGAATAAGAAAGTACGCGTGTACAATTACCACCGCAAGACCACCAAGGCCGTGCAAGAGATGATGGCTGCGATGGGACTTAAACATGCGAGCGAGCTGCAACCGTGGCACCTAATGCGTCGGACAGGAACTGCCGAGGTTCATAATTGTGGAGAGCTCTTTGAACAGGTAGAAACCGGAAGCTTTCTAAACGAAAAGAACGTGCCAGCCAGCTACGCTCGCGCACTACGCTCCGCTAACGCCCACGATTTCGAGAATCCGTACCACTATCGCCCGTCATGATGCGCATACCTCGACGCGACACATATTTGCCAATGCCTCGATCCATTTGGGGTGATCGTTGAGCCCATTGACCAAATGCAGAGTTTCCCCTCCATGCTCTCGAAAGAGATCGCTGTAGGTTTTGCGCACCTCATAAAGAGTCTCGAGACAGTCGCATACGAAAGCCGGGCACAGCACTAATAGGTTCTTTACCCCTCCCCGCGCCACCGCGGCGATGATCGAATCCGTAAAAGGCTGTATCCATGGATCGCGACCGAGTCTCGACTGAAAACAAACCGTACTGTGGCGAGTTGCCAGGGAGAGTCGCTTGCGAAGCACCTTCGCCGTTGCGTAGCACTGTGCCGCATAGCAATTGCGATTGTGATCGCCCCACTCCCTGCAGCAATTTGGGTTAGCAAGACACGTACGATGTGCGGTTTTGAGCTGACGTTCAGGAAGCCCATGAAAGCTCATCAGCACATGATCGTAGTCAGATAAATCCTGCTCCCCCACACGAGCAGCAAAAGCTTCAATCATTCCCGGATCGTCAGGGAATTGACGAATCACGCGGAGATCCGGCTTAACGTCCCATTTATTGAGAAGTCGCTCAACTTCCTCTATAATTGACCCCGTCGTTGCCTCAGCATACTGAGGAAAGAGCGGTAGGACGAGGAGTTCATCGACCTCGCCGCGCATCAGATCCAGAGCTTGTTTGATGGAAGGATTCTGGTACCGCATGGCCAGTTCAACCAAGTACTCATCCCCTAGCATCTGTTGCAGGCCCTCTTTGACCCGTTTGCCGTAGACAAGTAGCGGAGAGCCCTCCGGCATCCAGATCTCCTCATACTGACGTGCAGCTTCACGATAGCGGCGCGGTACAATTGCGCCACGCACCAGCAGCTGCCGTGTCAGCCACGGACTATCAATCACCTTTTCATCGGTCAAAAATTGAATCAGATAGCGGTGCACATCACTCGGGCTTGGCGAGTGAGGAGTCCCTAAATTAACAAGAAGGATGCCTTTTTTCCGCTGCATCATTCTAAGTTACAGGATTCGAAGCTGGTAGGCAAGTTCGAGAAGAATCAAGGCTGCCAAAATTGCGAGATACCAGTGACCGCGCTTCAACACTTTCCAGGCCATCATAACGGGAAAGAGTCCGAGCAGGATGGCGCAACCGACCCCACCGGCCGCCTCCAAGGCGGTTAAGAAGAGATTAGGGAATAATGCGCTGATAAAAAGAGGAGGTAGTAGCGTCAAGCCGCATGCAAATAATCGCCCTTTTTCCACGCTCTGAAGGTGTAGACCATCGATAAAGAAGTCGCGCAGAGAAAGAGAGACGCCAAGGAGAGAAGTAACAAGGGCAAAAAACCCGAAATAGGTTCCCATACTACGAACGAAGGAATTGCTTAGCGCCTCCCCTAGCGGAATGATCGCGCTCTGACCTAGCTCACGAGCCAACAAGAGACGTTCACGAGGCACAACCCCAGCAATCAATAGATGCCAAAGAATGTAGCATGCTAGGGGAAGGGCTACGCCGATGGCAATCGACTGCCTCACCGCACGCCTATCCCCTTTGAGGCTACGGACAATGGTCGGTATTATCCCCTGAAAAGCAAACGCAGTGAAGCTAATGGGGAGTGCCCGACCGATCTTGTTCCAGTTAGCCGACCTCAACCAATCGACCTCAACTTCCCCCATTCCAAGAAAGAGAAAGAGCATAAACGTGATTCCCATTGCGAGCATACAAATCGCGTTTACCCGCTCCACCAGGAGGACACCTGAGTAAATCATGAGAAAGGTCACCGCCGCCACAAAAGGTGGAAATAGGAACGGGAAACAACCAGCGCCGAAAAAGGAACAGAGCAAGCCTCCGAGTCCGGAGAGATACGCCACCATCAGGCAATAGAATAGGAAGAGATACAATCCCCATACGGCCCATTTCGCCCAGCGCCCTAGAGTCGTCTCCGCCATGGTAATAAGATTGGGATTGCCTTCCAGCGAAAACACTACTTCCGCCATAAGAAGTGCAGTCGACCCCATAATGATTGCGGAAAGAAGATAGACGAGTAGCGTAGGGAGAAAGCCCGTCACGCTCGTTGCCACCGGCAACGCGAGCATGCCCCCACCTATAGAAGTACCCGCGATCAGGAGTCCGCCACCAATAATGGCATTACGACTCGTCATTCAACTGTCACGGACTTCGCAAGATTTCGCGGTTGATCGATTTCCGCACCACGCTCGCGTGCCACGTAGTAGGCAAAAAGCTGCACCACGACCGCTGTTGGGATAGGCGCTAGGGCATCGCGCACCTTCGGCACCCAGAGAACATCGTCGGCTACGCCTTTGAGTCCTTTTGATCCCTCGCTTGCTATTGCAATGATCGGACCAGAACGCGCCTTGATCTCCATCATGTTACTGAGGAGTTTTTCATAGGTCAGCTCATTGGCGCAGAGGGCCACCGTCGGGTATTCCTCATTGATGAGTGCAATCGGACCATGTTTCAGTTCGCCCGCCGGGTAACCCGACGCGTTGATGTAGGTAATCTCTTTCAGTTTAAGGGCCGCTTCGAGCGCTGTGGGGTATTGGCTTTGACGTCCGATGAAACAGAAGCTTTCGTACTTCGCGTAGCGGCAAGCCACCGCTTCGATGGCCGCAGCCTGATTGAGCACACGCTGCACCACCTCAGGAAGCCCCTTGAGGTCATTCAGGAATTCTTGTCCCTCCGCCTTTCCCATGTGGCGCATCCGCGCCATGAGCAACGTAAAGAGCGAAAGCACCACCAACTGACTCGTAAACGCCTTCGTTGACGCCACCCCGATTTCTGGTCCAGCTCTAAGCAACAGGCAACCATCGGCCTCACGTGCGAGCGTCGATCCATGTACGTTGCAGATTCCTAAGACCTTCGCTCCTTTCGCCTTAACCTCTCGCATCGCTGCTAGCGTGTCAGCTGTCTCCCCCGATTGCGAAATGGCAATAACGAACGTATTTTCGCGAATCACCGGGTTTTTGTAGCGGAATTCGGACGCGATCTCCACCTGGCACGGTATCCGCGCCATATCCTCAAGCATGTACGAAGCGACGCAGCCAGCGTGCCAGGAAGTTCCACATCCAAGGATGAGGATCTCATTGACCTTAAGCAGTTCATTGACATCGAAGTCGAATCCCTCAAGGGAGGCTGTTCCGTATTCCTCTAGAAAACGGGACAGCAACGCATTGCGTATCGTCTGTGGCTGCTCGTAGATTTCTTTCAGCGTGAAATGTTCGAAGTCGCCTTTGGAGACATCTACCGCCTCCGTTTCCACCCGCTCACGCTGTTTCATCACCTGCTCAGCCGTCTCATCAAATACCTCGAAGCTGTTGGCGCGAACCACCGCCACCTCCGAATCTGATAAGAACACCACGTCGCGGGTGTGGACAAGAAACGCATTCGTGTCCGAGCTCACAAAAGCCTCCCCGTTGCCAATGCCTATCGCCAACGGACTCTCACACGCGGCCACGATCATCTGATCAGGTGCATCCTGGTGGACAACAGCGATCGCAAACGATCCCACCACCATCCGTACAGCCTCCTGGACGGCCTTTAGGGGATCTCCCTTGTAGAGGTGAGCGATGAGTTGAACGAGTACCTCCGTATCCGTTTCCGAGCGAAAAGTTACCCCCTCGCTTTTCAGCTGCTCGCGAAGAACCTCGTGGTTTTCAATAATCCCGTTATGGACAAGCGCCATGGTCTCGTCCGTATCGCAATGAGGATGCGCATTTGCTTGCGTAGGTTTGCCGTGAGTTGCCCAGCGCGTGTGACCAATAGCCAAATCAAGTTGGAGTTCACCTTCGTGGACAGCAGATTCCATCGCAACGATTTTGCCCACTTCCTTGCACCACTTTAACTTGCCATCGAGAAGTCCACCGACACCAGAAGAATCATACCCCCGGTATTCTAGGCGTTTGAGTCCCTCCAGAACAATAGGGAGTGGGTTCTGTGTTCCGACGTATCCAAAAATTCCACACATAATGTTCTAGGCTCCTAAGCTTACTCTGACTTGATCCGCAATTTCCCCGGCCCACTCATCAACTTGCCGTTGCTCCGCCCCCTCAACCATCACCCGGCAGATATTCTCCGTGCCGGAGTAGCGAATGAGGACTCGGCCAGAATCCCCAAGCTCTCCTTCTACCCGCTTGATCACAGAGGAGACCTCACCGACCTCACCTAGCGCAGGTTTCGAGGAGACCGATACGTTGATTAGAGCCTGCGGGTAGCGCGTCACGATCTTCGCTAGTTGAGATAGTTTTTGTCCCGTTTCCTTCATAATGCGAAGCACTTGGAGGGCGCAGACTAGTGCATCGCCAGTAGAGTTGTAGTCAGAGAAAATCAAGTGACCCGACTGCTCACCGCCAAGGTTACAATCATTTTCTCTCATCTGCTCGATGACGTAGCGGTCACCCACCTTCGCCTCGATTAGATCAATGCCACGAGCCTGCATCGCCTTTTTTAGTCCGATGTTACTCATTACTGTTGCCACCATCCGATTATTGCGGAGGATCCCTTTTTCCTTCATATCCGCCGCACAAATTGCCAGAATCGCATCGCCATCGACAACCTGAGCGTTTTCATCGACCAAGATCACACGGTCCGCATCGCCGTCCAGAGCGATTCCAACATTCGCCTGTTTATCGATGACCAGTTTCTGCACCTCCGCCGGGTGTAGCGCGCCACAATCGAGGTTGATGTTGAGGCCATTTGGCTGCATGCCACAGGTATAGACCTCAGCGTCGAGTTCACGAAAGATGTGGGACGCAACACGATAGCCCGCACCATTTGCGCAATCTAGAGCGATCACAACGCCATCCAGCGATTGACGCTTAGGGAAGGTCGCCTTCACGAATTCGATGTAGCGTCCCGCCGCGTCATCCACCTTGGTATTTTTGCCAATGTCCGTATCGCCAGGAAGAAATCTGTCAAACTCGTTGGCATAAACTAGTTCCTCGATTTCCCGCTCCATCGAATCTGGCAGCTTGTACCCTTCCGCAGAGAAGATCTTGATTCCGTTATCCTGAAATGAATTATGCGACGCCGAAATCATAATTCCCGCATCCGCACGATAGGCACGCGTAATGAACGCTACGCCTGGAGTTGGCAGCGGTCCGACCATCAACGTATCAACCCCCATCGAACAGAGGCCTGCAATGAGTGCATTCTCAAACATGTAGCACGAAAGACGCGTATCCTTTCCGATGACCACACGATGCTTGCCATTATGGCGGCGAAAGACACAACCCACAGCGCGACCAAGAGCGAGCGCCGTCTCTACCGTCATTGTGTCGTGATTGGCACGTCCGCGGACACCATCAGTTCCAAACAATTTTTTTTGATTTTTTGTACCCATTTTCATCGCCTACAACGGATTGTGAATGGCTCCGATTATATGAATAATACAGATTTTTTTCCAGACTTGTTTAAGGGTAAAAATCACTGGGATTTTACCAGAGCAATTGGATTATATAAATAAATCAAACCTCAGCCACAAACGTCTGAGGATGAACCTTAATACACTCTTTCTCAGTAGTTTGTGATTGATTACATTTTTTTTGACGCAAAGACGGTAACATACTTT
>JBFIDQ010000109.1:0-8864 GCA_041603795.1 Chlamydiales bacterium | reverse complement strand
CTTAGACCTAGAAGCGATCATTTAACCAGCTCGACCTGGTCAATTGGTGCATCAGTCAGCGCATATCGGGAAGCAACCGGACTATTTTTGACAATGGCGGCGTCGTATGCAACCGACCCTCTATGCAAGGCGCACGAGCTATATCGTAGCCAGCAAGTGGTTCACCATCTGCATGATAGCGCGTCTTCTAGGGAGATTTTAGCCAGGCGCACTGCAATGTGTGCCGGCATCGTGCTGTTTGGCATTGTTGGCCTTCCACTCGCGGCCATTGGGCTAGCTTGCCGGAAAACAGCCTCCTTAGTTCTCGAACGCCCCTTTATTCACATTCAAAGCAAGGCGCCGAAAAAAACACTGACTGAAAGGCAAATAACCGTACTGTCCTTCAATATCTGCGGAGTAGGTGGTGGCTACACGATCAGCGACGGCGGTGTTCTGCCTTGGCCGCAGCGGATAGACCGCATTGCACAAGAGATTCTTCGACGTGACGCAGACATCGTTTGTTTGCAAGAAACGATGGACGCTGGGTCATGGATGGCTTTAAAGCAGCGTTGTGGAGGCAAATATAGGCACTCCTACGTCAACGCAGGAAGGGGGGCCTTGGTTCATTCAGGCCTCGCTTTTATGAGTAAGATACCGATAGGCAAACCAAATTTCACTGCATTCCCTCTCTCTTCCATGCATGGTAGATCGAAACAAGCCGGAAAAGGCTTTATTTCATTCAACGTATTGAACAACCAAAAAAGAGCTGCAGCCACCATTTTTCTCACGCATCTTGGCCATTCGGAGGAGCCGCAACATGCAATCCTCGGTGAAGTTGAGGCCCGCAAACTACAACTCAACCAGATCTATAGGAACGCAACGCTAACTCCAAGAGATCGTGCAATCGTTATCCTCGGTGACTTAAACATGGATGATGATGAGCTAAATGCTGTTCCTAACCGAGAGCGACTTGACGAGGGAGAGCGAAATTTTGATGACTCTGCAACAACGTGGGGCGGTGACGCATTTTGCGCCACTCTGGTAGGAGGTAAAAAGGTTTCCGGTCCGTTGAACCTGGATCATGCTCTTTTGCTTAGGGGCACCGCCCACTCCATTTCCACCAAGTATTTTTCAACAGGATATAATCAACACCGCTATACTCGCGACGGGATTTCAGATCACGCTCCCGGGCTTACAACAATCACCCTCTCTGTCTAAGACGGGCCGCCGGGTCGCAATCATTCGGGTTCCGACAACAGCTGCCCAAAGTCTAGCACAGAAGAAAAGAAATCACTCTCCTCAATTGAGGGAGCCACTCCATTCACATGGATCAGAACCGGGCGAATAGAGAAGCGTCGAGGAATTGAAATGCGAGAAATTTTCTCCTTCAATTCCTCAATTACAGAACTTCCGATTTCCTTCTGTTTAAACTTTATTTCTACCAAATACAGAGTGGCATATTGGGTTTGAATGAGGTAGTCGATTTGACACCCTCGTTGCCTAGAAGTTTTTCTCTGAAAGAACGGGTTGTCGCAAACTACTGTTTGAGGATCAATTCCTATCAGTTGCTGCACCCGTTTACGGTTTTGAAGCACTAGGTTTTCAAACTGTAAGCCTGCGATGCTCTCCCATTTGGGCAGATTGCGCATTGCATTGCGCTCGATCTTACCTTTATTTGGTTGGATATACTTCAGATAAAATCGCAAATAGTTGTCGCTTAGCCTAAAGTGACTCAACTTACTTTCCTTTCCGTCTGATAGCCTCCAAGTGTGATCGCGAGAAACAAATCCAGATGTTGTTAAATCATTTAGATATCCATGCAACCCTCCGCCCTTGGCCCGATCTAGCTTATCTTGTAAACCCTCCAACGTTTGCGGTCCGTCAACAAGCGCGTTTACGAGACTCTTGTATATGGGAGTTCTGTGCGAAAATAGGTCAGAAAAAATACGATCAAATTCCCTAAATAGAATGCCCTCCCTGTTAAAGCAGAGCCTGTGGATGTTTTCCTCCGCAGAGAGCGTCGGAATGATTTCTTCTAGATACCGAGGCACCCCACCCGTGACAGAAAGAACCTTAAGTTTTTCATAGGCCGAAATTTGATCCGTTCTTTTGCCCCAAAAATGATTGCATACGTTTAAGCGAAGTTCCTCGAGTGTTAACTCCAGGGACACACGACCAAAAAAGCCCGTTGAACTTAAAATATTGCGCTCGATCCAAGCTGACATCGAGCCACTAAGTATCAATATTAACTTTGGATTGAGGCTAAAGTAAAGATCCCAAGCTGATTTAAGCTTCGGCAAAAATGTCGGATCTTTAGAACCTAGCCAATTAATTTCGTCGAGGACAATGACTAGGCGACCTTTTTTAGTCTCGTGAGCCAATGCCCAAAATAGGGAGTTCCAGTCGTCTGCCCTGGGAGTTGGAATGGCAAGCTGATTAGACAACTGCAACGCAAAGTCTTCTCGCTCTTCCTGAGCAGAAAGTTTTTGAGTGGGAGGTAGGCCGGTAAGCAATACTGTTCGGGATTCCTTTCCAAACTCTTGGCACAATCGACTTTTTCCGATTCGCCGCCGTCCCTTTATTACAACCAAGCTAGAAGTTTGTTTGCCCTTTAGGTCGCGCAGCATCGCCAGTTCTCTCTGTCGGCCAAAAAATGGTCGCATAATAAAATTGACTCCCCTCCAGTGATCTCTCCTTAATTATACGTCCCCAAATCAACAAATGTCAATTTAGGGATGAAAATTCAAGCACAAAAACCAGTCCCCAAATCGGCATATGTCGATTTGGGGATGAATTCCAACCTCGCAACCACTGCTCCTTTGAGAAAAACTCCCGGGGGATTTATAAGGGTTCCACAGCAACACGGAATCCATCATGAAAGCAGCCTACATCGAAGAATTTGGTGGCAATGAGAAGATAGTTCTTGGCGAATTGCCTGATCCGGAACCTGCCAAGGGTGAGGTCCAAATTGCGATTCAATACAGCAGCGTGAATCCAGTCGACTGGAAAATCCGTGAGGGATGTCTTGTGTCTGTCTTTAACTGTCAGTTCCCTCTCGTTTTGGGATGGGATGCTGCGGGGACCATTGCCAAGGTAGGCGAGGGGGTCACTGCATGGAAGGAAGGGGATGAGGTCTACGCTTATTGCAAGAAAGACCCTGTGCAATGGGGCACGTTTTGCGAAAAGGTCTGCGTTCCGGAGTCGTTTGTTGCCGCCAAACCGAAATCTCTCACGATGGCGGAAGCTGCGGGATTTCCTTTGGTAGCACTCACTGCCTGGCAAGTGTTTTTTGACTTTGCAGGTTTGCAGGAGGGAGCATCGATTCTTATACACGGCGGCGCGGGTGGGGTAGGCAGCGTAGCTGTCCCTTTAGCACGGTACATGGGATGCACGGTGTTCACTACAGCGAGCGCGCGTAACCACGACTACCTTCTAGAACGTGGAGCGTCTGAGGTAGTGGATTACAATACGGAGTCCATAGCGGATTGGGCGGACAGGCGGGAGCCGGATGGATTCGATCTCATTTTAGACTGCGTCGGCGGCGAGGCTCTCGAAATGAGTTACGACAGGGTGCGTCCTGCGGGACACCTAATTACAATTGCGGCCCCCATCAACCATCAGAGGGCTAGCAAGCGCCACGTGCGGAGCGCCTCCCTAATTGTAAGGCCCAGTGGAGCCCAACTGTCTGAAATCGCCCACCTCATCGACAGCGGTATCCTACCGACGCCGGATATTACGGAAATGCCATTGGATGAAATAAAAGAGGCCTTAGATAAAAACCGCGAGGGACACACACGCGGTAAAATTGTCATCAAAATCAATTAGATGGAAGCGTTTCCTTACCGACTCCCCCTTAAAATTCCGTATATCTGGGCAAAAGGCATCCAGCACGAGCGCCGTGGTCTACTGATTCAATACGGCAACAGCTGGGGGGAAGTGGCTCCCCCGCCACACGCGGTAGCAAGTGACGTCGAGCTCCTGGCCGAGTTTCATCGGGTGACACACGGACTGAATCCGGACGGAGATGACTTCATCGAACTGCTGGACAAGAGGCAACCTAACTGCCGAATACGCTGCGGCATCACAACCGCCTGGCACGCCGAGCGCGAAACGTTTTGGGGAGAGAAAACCGCGACGGTTCCTGTTAACGGACTCATCACGGGCAACGAAATCGAAGAACAGGTCCGTTTTTGGCAAACGCAGGGCGTATCAACTTTTAAGATAAAGATCGACGGCAGTGGCGACGTGGGGCGGGTCAGACGCCTACGCCAAGCCGCAGGCGATGAAGCACTGATTCGACTAGATGCAAATGAGTGCTGGCACGACAACCCCCTTGAACGCCTACAGGAGCTCGAAAACTTCTCTATCGATTACATTGAGCAACCCGTTCCAAAAGATGAAATTGAACAGCTCCAGAGACTGCACAAGGAGTCCAGCGTGGCGATTGCGCTCGACGAAGCTGCAAGCGACCCCATACGCATTGGCGAACTTCTTTCCCTTGGATGCGGGAGTGTCATTATTCTCAAGCCGCAGCGCCTAGGCGGACCAGACCGCACGCTGGAGGCGATGCGGATCGCGCTAGACGCGGGTGCGCGGGTGGTCGTGACGAATTCTCTGGAGACAAGTGTAGGAGTGCATGCCGCCGCAAATTTAGCCGCTCATCTTCCACAGCCTATCCCTCCATGCGGACTCGCCACGAGTCACTATTTCGCAGAAGACGTCGCTCCTCCCCCAATCATTGAGGAAGGGAAAATCGCTGTGAAAATGCCTACTCTTCCAGCAGGCGAAATGTTTCCGAGAATCTAAGAAAGCGATCTGGATCATAATCGACTACCGTATCGCTATAGCCCACCATATAGACGACGCCACCCCGCTGAACAGCCAAGTAGCCAACGACTCGATCCCCTTGTCTCATAGTGAGCGTGTAACCCTTGTGTCCCTGCAACGGACTCTCTTCAATGTCACGAAGGAGATTCGCACGGGAAATATTCAGAACCTGATAGATCACCTGCAATAAAAAATCATCACGCTGCACATTGGGGAGGTCAGAATAGTGCACCGCATAGATCGCGAATTCGCCTCCCTTCCAATCGATTGCCGTGTGAACGTGGAGGTCGAATTCGTTCGGCGACTCCAACCCAAACGACTCCTTAGTCACCTCTGGTACGGCAGGGAGCTGAACCACAAACAAGTCTTCCTCAGAGGTATAAATAATCCATTCGGATTCCGTAAGATCCGACGGCTCCTTTTCCTTAGAAAAAGAGTCGTAGACCAGTATGCCTCCCCAAACCACCACCGCAGCAATGAGTAGCCGATGCAAAATCTTGTTCATGCCCCCACCATAAAACGCCAAAACATTTTTGTCTTGATTGAAGGGAACTCGAACCGTATGATGTCAGGCATCCGAATAGGGAGATCCTAATGAAACGTCTACTACTTGCCTTTGCCGGCCTAGTCACGCTCCTCACCGCTTGTAGCGATCAGGACACCACTGTCCGCAGATCTACGTTTGATCTGGGAGCAAGCCGCTACCTTAGATTGAATATTGGCGATGACCCGGCGACCCTTGATCCACGAAAAGCTCGTGACCTCGCCTCCAACTCCTTGTGTGCGATGATTTTTGAGGGACTGACTCGCCTTGGTCCAGACGGCCAACCGGAGCTGGCCGTTGCAAAAAGTGTAGATGTATCTGAAGATGGCAAACTCTATACCTTTGAGCTTCACGAACTGGAGTGGTCAAATGGTGATCCTCTTACCGCCTTCGACTTCGTGACGAGCTGGCGAACGATGCTCGACCCGATGTTCCCTGCGCCCCAAGCGGACAAGCTC
Organism: Chlamydiales bacterium; assembly: GCA_041603795.1. GTDB lineage: Bacteria > Chlamydiota > Chlamydiia > Chlamydiales > JBFIDQ01 > JBFIDQ01. Next base: position 3,056 of record JBFIDQ010000109.1, on the reverse strand, counting down.
TACGCGATAAAAAATGGGAAGGACATCAAGGAAGGCTTTCTTGCCGCTGAAAGCCTAGGAGCGCGAGCCGTAGGCGACTACATCCTCACCATTGAGCTAGACCAACCGACTCCTTATTTTCTGGAACTCACTGCCTTTCGTGCCTATCTCCCCATCAACTCAAATGTCGAACGAACGCACCCTCAGTGGGCAACCCGCATCTCCGATGGCCAATTTTCCTGCAATGGCCCGTTCATCATCACGGAATGGAAACACCACGATCACATCACATTGATGCGAAATCCGCGTTACCGCGAGGCTGACTCGGTAAAGCTTCCTGGAATAGAGCTGTCGATGGTCTCCAGTGAGACTGCCTTTCAGATGTTTGAACAGGGCGAACTCGATTGGGCAGGCTCTCCTCTCGACCAAATCCCAACGGACTCCATCTCCTCCCTAAGAAGCGTAGGCTTACTACACGAGAGGGAAGCCAAGGCGACAGAGTTTTTCCGCTTCAATACGACGGAGCCACCATTTAATAACCAGAACGTTCGTAAAGCGCTTTCCTTGGCATTAGATCGCAATGCCATCGTCGAACACCTTCTCGAAGGGACGGCACGTGTCGCCTATGGCTTCATCCCCCCCTCCTCGCAGTGGCCGGATCCAGAATACCCGTCTGGAGTGAATCTCCCCGAGGCACAACGCCTGTTTGCACTTGGACTAGAAGAGCTTGGCATCAAGAAGGAGGACCTCCCCCCCATCACAATTGCCTATGCCAATTATGAACGGAAGCATCTGATTGCTCAGGCTGTACAGCAGGATTGGCAAAATGCGCTGGGCGTGGAAATCGTGCTAGAGGCGCGAGAGGGCGCTGTCTTATGGAACAAATTGGCAAATCTTCAGTACCAAATTATTGCAGGAAGTTGGTTTGCTGACATCAAGGATCCTATTGACCTCCTTAACATTTTCCGTACCAAAGATATCGGCACAAATAACACGGGCTGGGAAGACCCTGTTTATGAGGGCTTGCTGGAGATGTCAGAGCGAAAAAAGAGCCCATCCGAGCGTCTCGAGATCTTGCAACTGGCGGAAAAACTTCTTATCGAAGAGATGCCCCTCTTGCCAATATTCCACTACTCGTTCAACTATGTGAAAAATGAGGATCTCAATAACGCTGAGCTGAATAGCCTGGGACAAATTGAGGTCAGAACCGCCCACTTTAGGTAAAACGAGTCCCTTTTATGAAAATATTTCTGTCGCTTCTTCTCTGTCTTTCCTCCTGCAACCTCTTTCAGGAGGCAGGCGAGGTGCCACCAAGCGGCGAGCAATACCTCAACCTCAACATTGGGGAGGAGCCGGGAACCTTGGACCCTGCACTTTTGTCTGGCACGTCGTCGAGGCTCGTGGTTCGAATGGTCAATGAGGGGCTCACTCGCATCTCTCCTGAGGGAGAGCCTGAGCCGGCTTTAGCGGCGAAAATTGATCGCTCTGGCGACGGAATCACTTACCTCATTACTCTTAGAGATGCGAAATGGAGTAATGGAGAGACAGTTACGAGTCGCGATTTTATCTTTGCCTGGCAGCGGCTTCTTGATCCAGAAAACACCTCTGCACATGCCGAAGAGCTGTTCCTCATTGAAAATGCGAAAGAGGTCAAGGCAGGCTTGCGTCCCTTAGAGGAACTTGCGGTCTACGCACCGGACGATAAAACTCTTGTAGTCACTCTCGGAGCCCCAGTGCCTTTCTTTTTGGAGGCTCTTGCCAACCCTGAGTTTTTTCCGGTCCCTTCTAAAGCAGTGCAGGAGAATCCAGATTGGGCCTCAGAAGCTGCCACCTACGTTTCCTGTGGCCCTTTCCAACTGACCAGCTGGCGTCACAACAGCCAAATTATCCTCGAAAAGAATCCAACTTATTGGGACGAAGCTCACGTTACTCTCGAAAAAATCACCCTTCATATGGTGAGTGATACGACAGCATTAGAGATGTTCGAAGCGGGAACTTTGGACTGGGCCGGCGGGCCATTTGGAGAACTACCCTATGCTGCTATTCCCGCACTGAGAGAGTCGAAAAAACTTCACATCCAACTGTTAAACTCTACCTACCTCTATGTCTTCAACACAGAACGAAACCCCACAGCCAACGAAAATTTTCGACATGCTCTTAATCTAGCCATCGACCGCAGGGAAATTGTTGAAGACATTTTACAGCTAGGCGAGCCGAGTGCATATGCCCTAGTGCCCTCCATCATGAAAGATCTGCCACAGATCTATTATTCTGACCACGCCATGCAACGTGCACGGAAGCTTTTTCAACAGGCCTTGAGTGACCTCGATATTCGCCGCAGTGAATTGCCCACGCTAACGATCAGCACGGGTCACGATGAGACCCATCTAAAGATAGCTGAAGCGATTCAAAAGCAATGGAAGGACGCGTTTCGTATCCACGTGGAGGTACAACAGGAGAGTCATGAGAGCTACCTCGAAAAAGTGAAAGCTGGAGAATTCTATGTCGGCCGTATGACGTATGTAGCCGCGGTGAACGACCCAACCGAATTTCTCAAGCGTCTTGGCGACCCTACCTCTTCCTTCAACCTCACCAAGTGGGATAGCCCTCTGTATGTTGAAATGATCGAGAGGGCGCAACAGACGCTCGACCTAAAACAACGATCCCGAATCCTTCGTATGACAGAAGACCTGCTCATGGAGCAGCTCCCAATTGCTCCCCTTTACCATCCAATGCTTTCCTATGTGAAGGCTGACAATCTCCACGGAGTCGTTGTCAACCAACTGGGCCAAGCTGAATTCAAGAAGGCCTATCGCTCACGATAACGAAACTTTTATTCATACAATCACACGCGAAGGCCTAGAGCTTTGGGCTTTGGTATTCTCCCAGCGATTACCACTGGAGTTTCAGTTCGTGAAATTAATTATCACTCACTCTGTGGTGATAGTTGCCCAAGAGTCTACTTTTATAAGGATCACTACGGAGCTATTCGTCGCTGTCTTTCATAATTTCGGCATCAGGGGCGCTCACCTGGTCGCCTAAAAGGTGCCTTTCAAATTTATTGCACGGTTTTTTTT
>JBFIDQ010000108.1:0-8882 GCA_041603795.1 Chlamydiales bacterium | reverse complement strand
GGAATTCCCTTTGCCCGGCTTGTTGTGAGCAAAAGAAATCCCTCTGCGCTCCTCTGCGGACTCCGCGCCTCCGCGTTAAAAAAACCGTGCAATAAATTTGAAAGCCACGCCCTTTTGGTTTAGGTGCAATCGGTTTCTGCTCAAGAGAGCGACACCTTAAGTCGCTAAAGAAGACCAGAATGCCGAACTTGTGAAAGTCGCCCACACCCTCAGGCGAGCTGCAGATTACTTCTGCAGCAGGCGGTAAATTGCCTCCAGCGGCTGTGACGCTTGAGCAAGAAGCGCAACGGCTGCCTGCTGCCGCACTTGTGCTTCAGCGAGGTTAGCTGATTCCTCTGCCATGTCGACGTTGCGAAGTACCTGATCGGCCGTATCGAGATTATCGATATAGGACTGCATAGCTGTATAGGTTTTATCCAATCGACTCTCTTGTGCTCCGAGGCGTGCCCGCTGAACGCTGAGTCTGTCGATGGCGCGACTCATCAGCCCAACTGCTTCCTGAGCGGAATCGATGGATGAGATATTGACGTTGGTGAGTCCAAGGGTGTGAAGTCGAACATCTCCGGAGGTAAGCACGGTCTCGTGCGTTCCTGAGGGGCCGTCGTGAATGTGGAAGTTGGCACGGTGGCTGCCGCCGTCTAGACTGAGCCCTGTGAACCCGCTGGTTGCCGTCGCCTCAAAAAGCTTCTCCGCATTCAACAGAACAGGCTTTTCCCCTGGTTGGAGTCCGATGCGGTGAATCGAACCGTCCGTGGACTCCACGAACATCACCTCTCGGCTATCCACACTAAAGGTAAGATCAGCCACGGTCATTGCCGTACCCACCTCATGTAGAGCGCTCTTTTTTGTCGCCATATTGGTCACGCGCACCTGGCCCGCTACCGGAACGTCCGCCATGTACTGTCCATCTTCGGAAATAGCAAACTGTCCGGGTGTCGTTGTGAAGGTGAAATCGGCCGCAGCTAGCTCCACGGTAACATCGCCAAGATTGATAAGGTCACGCGAAACCACGTCGTTGTTGGTATCGAGGTAGAAAACTTTGTTTTCGTAGACAGAGAATTCTGTCGATCCCATGTCAGTGATATCTGTGCTTGAAATGTTGGTGGTATCCTGCTGCCACGTGTTGATGTCTTGCTGGCGGAAGGAGTAAGCTCCCGAGGCGGGAGCCGTCTCTGTGGCGTACCAAAGACGCCCTTCGGAGTCGACATCGAAGGCTTTGTCTTCGCTATCGCTTGTGTCCCTCATAAGGGTACCGGTATCGATATCGTAGCGGGTCATATTATCGTTGCTGTCCGCGTAGAAAATGGACTGCCCGTCCTGACTAAGACTAAAGTCCTTGCTGCTGTCAAAGTAGAAATCGAGGCCGTTATCTGACTGCAATCCACTCATCACTTTAACATTAAGCGGATAGTTTTCCTTTCCGTCGAGTTGCGAGAAGAAGAACGTCTCACGATCCTGATCGTAACTAAGAATCTGATCACGTCCGGCTACTTGAAGACCGTTGAACGTAGCCTCACGAGAAATGCGGGAAATCTCCTCTTGGAGCTGCTGGAATTCGATCTGCATGTTTTCGCGATCGCCCTGCTGCTTGGAGCCATCACCTGCCCCAATGGCGAGTTCTGACATGCGCTGCATCATCTCATGTACGACTTGCATCCACCCATCGGCCGAAGAAATTAGAGAGCGGGCCTTCTCGATATTACGAGTGGCCTCTGTTCCGTTTCTGATCTGTGAGCGAAGCATTTCTGAGATTCCAAAATCTGCTGGCGCATCCCCAGGGCGCCCTACGCGCTCGCCTGAACTTAATTTGCGCATGCTGTCGTATAGGGAATCGGTGGCTACGCGCACCCCCTGATAGCTAGAAATAGAAAACGAACTTGTATTGATATTCATTGGCCCCATCCTCCTTGATCTCGAGCTGGGAATCCTTTCCCGGCACAAGAGTCATCGGAAAGCGAAGCTCGAGGCTTTAGCTTTTTTGCAGGGAAGTCGAAAGAAGCGTATAACTCCTTGGCGATGAATGGGAAAGCTACACTACTTTTACTCTTTCTTCTGACGGTTGGGACCGCGCGGAACCTGATGACCCCGGACTTGCCAGAGGATAATGAAATACGATTGTATTCCAATCAGCTCCGCGACGATCTCAAAGTGACGCTCACCGCTGCAATGGATCGAGCACAGCACTCCGTGCACGTGACGATGTATGGGGTCCGCGACAAGCACATGATCACTAAACTACAGGAAGTTGCAGTCAGGGGAATCGATGTCTCCGTGGTGACGGATGGAAGCTGCACGGCAGCCTTTGGTGACGATGTGAAGGTCTCCTACCGCTCAGGCCCCGGACTCATGCACCGCAAGATCGTAGTCATCGATGACGAGGAGGTGTGGCTAGGCTCGGCCAATCTAACCACGGAGTCGCTGCGACTCCATGGCAACCTCATCATGGGATTGAAATCGAGGGCGCTAGCAAGCAGCCTCTTGGGGCGCTCTGATGCGCGCACCTTTACCGTAGGCGACCAAACCCTTGAGCTGTCGCTACTTCCAGAGGATAACGGACTCCCACAACTTGTCGCTCACCTCGATACAGCCCGAAAGAGCGTGCGCGTCGCGATGTTCACCTTTACCCACCCCACCCTCACCGACGCCCTCATCCGCGCGCATCGGCGCGGTGCGGCTGTTACCGTTGTAGCTGACAGAAGTGCGGGTCACGGCGCCAGCGCCAAAGCACTGGAGCAACTGCGCATGGGAGGCGTCACCGTTGCCCTTAGTGAGACACTCGGACTCCTCCACCACAAATTTTGTCTCATCGATAATGAGGTACTCATCCACGGCTCCGCCAACTGGACACGTGCCGCCTTCACAAAAAATGACGACCTCTTCGTCGTGCTTTCACCGCTTACAGACTCACAGGTTAAGCAACTAGATAGCCTCTGGAGAGTCATTTGGGCTCAGTCGCAATAAGAACGAAATTCATGCACTCCGTAACGCAATCTGTTTCCGCATTTCCTCAGTCTCATTCAGCAACTGCAGGTATTTCCTAACGACAAAAGGTCCGTCCACCACGTAGTCCCAATTGAGACCTTTTCCTCGCATACCAAAAAGATAAAGAATCGAACGAAAGAAATAGGGAACGCGCTGAAGGACTACGATGACCACCTTAAGTGCACGGCTTTGCGTTGCCGAGCGCATTGTGCTTCGTATGGGCAAAACCACTCCAGCCGCTTTCGTCACCCTCCGAAAGAAGCTTGTGCAATTGTTTCCAATGATATTGAATGTGGCCTCCAGCTGGTTGCGACACTCCTCAAGGTTACTCAACCGCTCCTTTCGAATCTGCTCAAATGCATTTAGACCACTTTCTTGTGAGATGCGAAAATCACGAGTGGTCTTCCCTCGATTGCCATAGCCAAGGTTCATATCAATGTAGTGCACCTCAGGATGCATGCTCTTTAGAACCTTGGCCATGCCTAGATGAGGGTAGGCGAACTCGCCGAACGGAAAGTGAGCTACCTTCACACAGCCTAGCGGCACTCCATCCTGATCCTCAACGGGAGTCACTATATGTACGTAGGAATGCGTCCCCTTAAGCTGTATCCGAGGAGAAGAGTGCGTAATTACGGTCCGCAAACGCCAACCACGATCACTCTCGTCTTGCTTAGTGATGGTCTCGATCGCGTACGGAGGCAACTGATGCCACCAGTTTCGGCGATTGAGATCGACCTCCTGCCAACGTCCAGCGATTCTCCGCGTCCAGGCACGAGGGTTCCATTGAATCAGACCCTCCGCGCTCGTATAGACATAACCGTTGGGAGCTTGTAGCTTGTCAGCCGACTGAGAAAGTGAGCAATGCGGCACATCATAGGCAAGCCCCAGACTCCTCCAACCCAAATTATTGACTAGAGTCCCCTCTAGAAACCCCGGGATGCTACGCACGGAAACCCACCGATTGGCTACACGCATTTCGGGCAACCCGCTTTCCTTTGACACACGAACACGATCACCCGCGTGATAGATGCTATTGTTCATATATTCGGTCTGTTGCAGCCTACAGACAACAAGTGGATGGCAGAAAAAAACGTCAAGGTCCATGCGCGTCATCACGACCTGTTTGAAGAACAGCTCCTGGATAACCTTGTCTTCTAGCAAATAAGGTACGTAGTCCGAATAGTCTTTCAGGACATTTCGTGCCAAAATATGGCCCTCATCATCGGCAATGCCTTCGTAGGAATCGCGCGATAGGTATTCACTGGAAAGGACCCCTTCTGCCTGATTCCGCACAGAGATATAGTCGTCCAGAGCGGACTCAAATCGCAATTTATCGATTGATCCTTTTGGCAGTTCACTCGCCATATCTTGGAGGCGCACCACCTCCTCCCGGTCGATGCGCAGAGTGACGGTCGATTTTGCCCGCTTTAGACATAGCCGACAGCACAAATCAAATACCTTTTTCCTCTGATCAAATACTTCGGAGGTGTACTGCAACGGCTTTTCAATTGATTCAGGCGCGAACACCCTGCGTAAACTTTGCAATTGCAGCTTCAGAATCGACTCCGTATGCGCAAGAGCCAAATAGTCCTTCGACCTTGGCCAAACAAAGCGGATATGGCGCCCCTTCAATTCATCAATGAATTCCGCCGAGGCGCGGATTAACTGACCGAACTCCCCTTTATCCTGCTGAGTAAACGTCCCCGTGCCAACCAACGGGCGAAGCTCCTCGAGCTGCGTCAGTATGCGTAAATAAACTTTAGCGATACGCAAGTCCTCGTCAACCGAGAAGCACTGCTTCACGCGATTGAGGAGGCCATAAATTCCAGAGGAGCCCGCCTTTTGAACTGCCTGCAGCGTAGAAATCTCTTGAGGTAGCGAAGCAATTACCGCCGACATAACACCCTCCTCAGGCACGAAAGCTAAAAAATATTTAACCCACATCCTAAGGACAGTGAAACTTTATTTGCTATATTTTTTTTGAAAATGGACGACCAAGCAACTTTACCCGCTCAACGGACTCCTGTTCGGGTGCTCTCCATGCTAGCAACGAGCTGCTTCGCTTTTTCAAGAAGTACGATAATAGCCTCATCTAGGGGAATAGGCGTGCCTTGGTAGTTGATCGCGTAGGCATCTTTGCAAAGTGCAAAGGGCCGGGCTCTGTTGAACAATAGAGGAGGTGCTGTGCGAAAGAGGAGTTCGTTTCACAGCAGAGCTCGGCCCTCCCAGAAAATGACTCAATTTGAGCCTGGCTTTTTGACCACATGCGTGCAAAAAACCAACCTTTTGATGTGGTGAAAACATACACACCCGACTCTTTCTTTGACACAAGACAATAAACCTTAGGTATTTCTGTTTTGGCATTCCCCTTGCTTCTTGGGAGTAAACAAACCGCGACCCGAGACGGGTTTGCCAACACATGAGGGAGCATAAAATGTTTATCGGAAAGGAAAATCTGCTGCAGAAATTTTCTCAGTTCGGATTCAAAGCTAAGGGAAATGGACATGGAAAAGCGAAGTTCGGATTCGGTAATAAAGCCGATTCCAACGGCAAAGGGCACGGGCTAAAGCTTGGACACCACAAGAATGGCAAGTTCGACAAGTCGGATAATAATCCTCTCGCATCACAGTACAAGAAGAAGTCTGAAGATGCAGACTGGAGAGGAAAGGTACAAAATGAACCTGAACCAATGGATGAAAATCTCTCCGCCGCCATGGATGAGATCAACGATGTAAAAAAGAAACTCGCGAATTCGGAGTTGGATTACGATGGGGCTGCCGAGCAGCTCCAAACGACCCTTGATAACTTGGAAGCTTCAGGCGATCAGGCGGCCGTCGCTGGTTTACTCGAGGAGGCGATCGCTGACCTAGGCGATCTCGACGCGAGCACGACGGCAGCGACGGCAGATACGAGTGCAATAAACAGCGCGCTCGATAGTGCGGAAACGAGCCTGCAAGCTCTCGACAGTGATTTCACAGCAGTCACCGATGACGCGATAGGCGATACTACGACGGGGGCAACGGGCCCCATCGATGTTACGGAGGGATCGGAAGATATCGTTGCGAGCTCCGCAACTGCAGACGTAGACACTTCGGACGTGGTAGCCCTCGCAGATGGCGGCCATGTGGTGGTCTACCAAAACACTGACGGGAGTGGCTCCGGCGTCCAAATGCAGCAGTATGACGCGGATGGAAATTCGGTGGGCGACGCAATTACAGTAAACAGCACGACGGGAGGTAACCAGACACGGCCGGCAGTAACGGCACTGGAAGGGGGCGGATTCGTTGTTGCTTATGAAAGTGATACAGGCGACGGATCGGGTAGCGCAATTCTTGCACAAAGATTCGATGCCAACGCTGAAGCGGTCGGGAGCGAGTTTGTGGTGAATACTACTACGTCGGGCGCGCAGAGTGAGGTTACCCTAGCAGGCACGTCTGACGGCGGATTTGTTTCCGTCTACCGGAGTGGAAATGACTTCAAGGCGCAGCGTTTTGATGCTAATGGTACGGCGACGGGCGGCGAGATCCAGATAGGGAGCGTTGGTACGGAGAGCGAGCAACACGCAGAAGTGGTCACTTTAGATAACGGCGGCTTCGCCGTCCTCATCGAAGAGGGAAATGGCGACAACGGTATCCATACCAATGTTTTTGATGCGAGCGGCAACTCCGTAACCGGAATGACGCAGATCGCAACGGGAGATGGCGCTGATGAGGATAGCGGTGCTTCGATTACAGCCTTAAAAGACGGCGGCTATGTGGTCGCCTACGCCAATGGCTCGGATCTTCATATGCAGAGCTTCGACGATAACGGCACTGCGACAACAAGCGACACCGTCGTTGCTAGCGGGATCAAATTAGGCGGTGAGGTTTCGGTGGCTGCACTTGATGATGGCACCTACGTGGCTGCCTACTCGAAAGGTGGTGACGTGATGGCGCAGCGCTTCAACAGTGACAATAGTGTGCACACTGCGGAGTTTCAAGTAAGTGACGGAGCCGTCGATGACGACGGCATTAACGTCTCGGCTACGAAAGATGGCTTTGTGGTCGCTTACGTTTCCGAAGAGACGGCCAATCAAAGAGTCGCACAAAAGAAGTTCACATTCACCGAAGAGGTGGCAAGCTCTACCTCTGTCGCTGGCGAAGCCGCCACTACAGGAAACGCGACGCTGCAAAGCGAGCTGAGTACACGTGATTCGGGTGGTGATGTGCAGACACAAGCGCAGACGACCTACAACCGCTTGTCGAATATGATAGCTGACTTGGAGCGTACGCAGGTCACTGATACGGGGCAAAGGGACGCTTTGGTCTCTGACCTGACAGCAATTCGCGATACCCTTGAGCCACATGTGGTGGACTACGGGGCTGTCGACCAGGGACAGGAACTGGCGAAAATTACGGATAAGCTGGATACGGCAACCCACGTGATCGGACAGTCGGAACAGCTAAGTAATGTGGAGATAACGGCGAGGCCGCAACCCATCGACAAGGTGGATGTCAGCCACGCCGCCATTAAGGCCAACAAGGATCTGTATGGAACATTTACCGAGTTAGATACCCAGGGCACCGATAGGGTAGCACAGGGACGCGCGGAAATTCTTGCGCAGCTCGAGGCGGCAAATGTCTTTCAACCGGCGAAGAGGCCAACGATAGGTGCTACGAACGCGGCGAGTCAGAAGACGGGGGCCATGGATCTGGCTGCTCGATTAGAGGAGATGCAGCAGGCGGAGAAGGACTTTCTTAGAGAGAGATCTAGGATAAAAGTAACCGTTCCCAAGATGCATGTCTATGACCCTTCGGAGTTCGAAGCTCCAGAGCCAATTAAAATCGACCTCACACAGCTCATGAACAACGTTATGAGTAAAGCACAAATCGGTGTGAGTCGATCGGATAAGAGCGCCGACAAGGTAGAGGCGAGAGAAAAAAAGGCCGCTGAAGAGGTCGCCGAAAAGGCAGCTCAGAGTAGCTCAGCTAAGGAGCGTCTGCAAGAGGCCTATGGTAACCCTCTTCATACCGAAGCTAAACCTCGCGAGCGCGTTAATGCCTTCGATCCGCGGACCGTAGACCGCAAGCCGGAGCCGGATCTGCAAACAGATCCTGTGCTCGATCCTGGGGCGCCAAGCGACCCAACAGCCGGGCTGATCAACCCAAGAGATGAGCTTCAGGCGCAGGGAAAATTAGAAGATGCTCTCCAGCTTGGAGAAGGCCTGTTGCACCTTCTAGCCTCCGGTGGTGGTGGAATGCAGCAGCTGGCTACCGTGGCGCAGGAGTTTGTCGATGAGGTAACCCTGGCAGTAGAGAATGGTGTCGCCAACTTCAGCAGCGAGGAATCTGATGCTCTCAAAGCGAAGCTGGACACGATCAAAAGTGGCCTTGGCAGCCTAAATCTCAATCAGACGACGCGTGAAATACTAGAAGCTACAGTGGACGCAGCGGGACTAAAGCTCGATGCAGTAGACGAAAAGCTTGCCATGCAGAGCACGGTCGTGAATACGCTCACAGCCTCGATTGATGGTACGGCAGTCGGCAATCATGCAGTAATTGGAATGGGACCGGGCGGTGTAATGAATCACCTAGCCTAGCAGTTTTTATCTCGACAAAAAGAAGGGACCTTTCCTCCCCGGGAAAGGTCCCTTTTCTTATAGAAACCTTATGCCCACCACCTTTGCAAGGCTAATGCTTCGTCAAGCAGCTGCCCTTGCAACTTCTAACGGAACGGGGCCCTGATATTGTAGGGGGGAATGGGTGTAACGCAATCCGGAGGTGAGTACATTTTTTAAAAAGCCGCTCCTAGGATAGGGCCGGCAACCATAATTGTCGCTGAACCGACCAGGCTTCTTTGCTGCGGCAGCAGCAGTGGCGCCTAGCCCCAGGTGGAGCGCATGCGGAACCTGGGGTACAGGG
>JBFIDQ010000107.1:0-8913 GCA_041603795.1 Chlamydiales bacterium | reverse complement strand
GCTGTACCCCTAGCGCTTACAAAATCATCATCGCCTCAGCTTCATGAGCCATCTGGTCACTCCCTAAAAAGCCTCTACCAATCCAGCCACTTTGGTTTCTCTGGCTGCCTAATATCGGGTGTTATCTTGAGTTCGATTTATAGCTTTGCTCCACTTTTTGCTGGAGCCAATCAACTTTCGGTTCCTTTAGTGATGAGCTCCTGCATTTTCGGGGGCGTAGTACTCCAATGGCCGCTTGGAAAACTCTCTGATATTATGGACAGACGTCGCGTGCTTTTTGGGGTTACAGTAGCTACTGCCATCCAAGCCGCCCTTATTATCTTCTTCAACCCACACGGCGTTTGGGTATACCCGTTTCTTTTTGTGCTTGGGGGCCTAATTTTCACCCTGTACCCTCTCTCCATATCTGAGGTGTGTGACCGATTGCAGCCTGGAGACATTACTAAAGCCACGGGGATGCTTCTGCTTGCTTACGGCATTGGTGCGGTGATGGGCCCTATCATTGCGCCAATCTGTGTGGATTTTGCGCCTGGATACGGGCTCTTCTTATTCGTCCTCATTAACGCCGTAGTTTTAGCCTTAGTAGGAATTCGTTCCTTTCAGCGTTTGTCACCTGTTCCAGAAGAGCTACAGACTGATTTCGTTCCTTTGCCCCGAGTTACACCCGTCGCATATGAGCTCGACCCTCGCAGCGATCTTCCTGAAGATGGAGACATGACAGATGGAAAGTAGCCCCGTTAATTTATGGTCACAGCTATTTGAGACAGAAATCCTTGAACTGCTAGGCACGGCAATCAAGGGTGGAGTGATCATCATTGGCGGGTGGCTTGTCGCTCGTTTTGTATCTAGACTCATCGCGAGATCATTAGGCAAATCAAAGGCCAAGAAAGATCTACTAATCTTTTTCGACAATTTAATTTTTTATGCCATCCTAACGCTCTCGACAATGGCTGCCCTCTCCGAAATTGGGGTCGACACCAATTCCTTTCTTGCGGTCTTGGGGGGAGCAGCACTAGCGGTCGGACTAGGCTTGAAGGATCAACTTGGCCAACTCACTTCTGGGATTGTTCTCCTGATCAAACATCCATTCCGCATAGGCGATTCTGTGACGCTTGCTGGTCAAACCGGCACAGTGATGTCGATTGATTTTTTTTTAACCGTACTGAGAAGCAAAGAGCATAAGAAAATCATTTTACCAAACAGCCTGGCCATGGGTAGCGTGATCACTAACTATTCGGCGTACCCAGAGAGAAGGATTGATTTGATGGTGGTAATCAGCTATCAAGATGACGTCGCACTTGCCAAACAAACAATGATTGAAATAGCAAGTCGTCAACTCTTGGTTAAGGAAGATCCTCCGCCAAAAGCGGTGATGAGCAATATGAAAGATCATGGGGTTGAAATTACGTTACGCGCTTGGGTGTCGTCTTCCGACTATTGGCCAGTCAGGGCCATTCTAATGGAAGAAGTTAAATTAGGAATTGAACAACAGGGATTGACTATACCATTCCCACAACTTGTGCTGCATGGCACGGCGGATCAAATATGAAAATTTGCTTTTTGATGTATCCTTGGACAAGGATAGACCCCGAATCTGATACCACTCTTAGGCTTATTCACGAGGCCGCCAAACGAGGGCATATGGTGGCATTGGCTACAAACAGCAACCTTACCGTTCGAGGAAGCGTTGCTGGAGCCTTTTGTGACGTTTTGGTCCGCGGGAAGCAAACCGTTAGCTCAAATATTCCGGCATTCTATAGGCGAGCCGAGTTTCGCAGAAAACAACTTCCCTTGGCTGGATTTGACGTCATTTTTATGCGTTGCAACCCACCATTGGACAACTTGGCGCTGAATTTTCTGGACTCCGTTCGCTCGGACACCTTGATCATCAATGATATCGATGGACTTCGTTTAGCGAACAACAAGCTATACCCAACTTCTTTTTATGATCCAAGTCACTCTTATGTTCCCACGACCCACGTTTCCAAGAATAGAGAATACCTGGAGAGAATCGTCCACGATTCGCCTAATGATAAAATGATTCTAAAGCCTCTAAATAGTTTTGGAGGACAGGGTGTTATTGTCCTTGAAAAGAACGCAAAGCACAACTTCCGCTCGCTTCTAGATTTTTACATTGGAAAGGAAGGGGAGACTGATGGCAGCTACGTTATTCTTCAGGACTACATTCAGGGTGCCGAGGAAGGCGACGTCCGCATATTAATGCTCAACGGAGAGCCCATCGGATGCTACCGTCGCGTGCCAGCCAAAGGAGATGTTCGATCAAACATCCATGCAGGGGGAACAGCGGCAAAACACACGCTCACCCCAGAACAGAAAAAACTTTGCAAGTACATTGGTCCTAAGCTTGTAGAAAATGGACTCTATTTCGTTGGTGTCGATGTTGTTGGCAGCACCCTTTTGGAGGTGAATGTACTGAGCCCTGGTGGCATCACAAGAATTAATAAACTTAACCGCCTAAGATTGCAGGAAAACGTTATTGATTTTGCTGAAAATGTGATCAACTCACGCAGCAAAATTCTGACGCGGAAAAACGAATTTAGAAAGGCGATTGAAGATGCAGAGTGTCAGTGAAAAAGAGCTCGTAGCAGCCATTAAAAGAGGAGACCCATTTGAGGGGGTCTTTCTTGATGGAAGCCTTCGGGTGAAGGTGCGAGAGTGGGTGCCCTACTTATGCACCGCAATTCACGCTGGAAGCAGGCTACGAGAAAACTTGGTTGAAAATTGCTCCTTATCGGCAAAAGAACGTCTGCAAGAGGAAGATCCCTATACAGATCAACTTGTCGAGTACTGCCCCATCACAGTGACTGCTCTGGATTCACGATACGAATACGATCTGAACCGCCCTCCGAAAGAGTGCATCCATGAAGTTGCTTGGGAAAAGCAGGTATGGATCTCTCCATTATCAGAGGAACAGACGCAGGAAAGCCAAGATAAGCATGCTCAATTCTACAGAGTTCTAGAGGTTCTCATCCAAGAAATTGTCAAAAGATCTGGCGGGTGCCTGGTAGTTGACGTTCACAGTTATAACTGGCAGATCCGTTCTTACCCGTCAGCTCCTGTATTCAACATCGGAACCTCCCAGCTGAAAATCGGGAAATGGGGACCACTTCTAAAAACTCTTCACGCGGGCTTGTCTGCGATCACTATTCCAAATCTAGACACCACAGTGGGTCAGGATGTGGTCTTTCAAGGCAGAGGATACCAAGCGACCTTTGTAAAGGAGACGTTTCCAAAAGTACCCCTTATCCCCCTTGAGATAAAAAAAATATTTATGGACGAGCTATCGGGCGAAGCCTTTCCATTAGTCGTCGAGGCGCTGCAGGTTGGATTGAACAAAGCGATTCTTTCCACAGCAACTCTGTTCTCCAGCCAATTAGGTAAAAAAAAATCTAAGAAGAGCAATTTAACTTCGTCTTTATTTGAGCCGATTGTCCTGCAAGTTGACAAAGCGATCTTTCGCCTTTCCAATAAAATCAACTTGCTCCAGCACGTCAACCCCGTTAATTACCAGCAAGAGAAGCGCCTTTTTTTCTCTCGCCGCGATTACACCCCAGCGTTCCGCTATCGACAGCTGCGCGTCGACCCTTATAGCTTTCGGGAGAAGCTACACGCTCTTCCGGTTTCTCAGATCCGGGACCCCGTTCTGCGAAGTCTATATCGAAGTGTTGTAGATGGGTATGCATCTCGTACAGACCTCATTACAAGCATTGGAACGCCCCAGTTTCTATACAACTCCCTTCGACATTATGGCGAGCCGTCAAGAAGAGATGTTGCGAACGCGAATTTCCTGCTTCATGCTCCTCAAATGCCAAACTTTAAGCCAGAAGAAGCCTCTATTGATGCGGAGGAAGCAAAGCTAGCTTTTGAAGAGCTGATCAGCTCCTATAATATCGATTTCTCCGTCGTATTATCAAAGCGAATTGTTGCTAGGGCAATGGTTGACCCCTTGCGGCGTATCGTCGCGATCAATAGCCATGCTAAGCTAACGCCGACGAATCTGCGTGCTCTACTTAGCCATGAGGTTGGGATTCATGCTCTTACCAGCGCGAATGCGGAACTTCAACCCCTTAACATTTTTGCGCTCGGCTTGCCCGGGAATACGCAAACCCAGGAAGGGCTGGCCGTTCTAAGCGAGTACCTATCCGGAAACCTACCTTTGATCCGACTCAAGCAGTTGGCTCTTCGCGTCATTTCTGTACAAATGCTCGTAGAAGGCGAGAGTTTTCGTTCGGTTTACCACTTCCTAGTGGATAAGTACAATTTGGACAAAGAGGAGGCCTTTTCTATGACAACGAGGGTCTTTAGAGGAGGCGGCTTCACCAAAGATTTTGTCTACCTTTCTGGACTGAGTCAGATAATAGGGCTCTACGAATCTCGCAGCTTGAGTCCACTGATGATTGGTAAAACATCCCTAGAGTTTCTGGGCTCGATTGAAAACTTAACGGAGCGCGGACTTCTTCTTCCTCCCAAGTACCTCCCGAAATCATTTACTCATAGCGAGAAGCCAAAAGACCCCGTTTTAAATTACCTCATCAAAGGTATCGCGTGACAGGGTAAAGCTATTCTGAATAATAAGGCGAGGCGGCTCTGTGTAGCAGGTCGTCAGACCCTATTTCACTATTGTTTCCACCCGCCTGCCGAATATGCAAGTCTCTCTGAGGGTGAGGAATTGCAATGTTATTTTCTTTGAAAAGTTTCCATATATTGACATAGATGTCGCTTTTCACCTTGCTAACCCCATTGTGAGGGTCTTGGATCCAAATACGCAGTTCAAAGTTGATGGAACTATCGCCAAAGCTAGAAAGTCTGGCCCCCGGCACTGGATCTGTCATGACACGAGCGACCCCTTCTGCCGCATCGACAAGCTGCTTAAGGACCACTGGAACGTCGGAATACAGCCCAACATGCATAGGTAGGCTTAAGCGGATCAGACTATCGCTGTACGACCAATTTTCAGATTTTGCGGTGATAAAATCTTCATTTGGAATCAGATGCTCCTTACCGGAACGGGTGCGAACTGAAACGCATCGAGCCCCAAGTTTATTGATTTCCCCGTACGATTTACCACCTTCCAGGGCTATGACATCACCTGGCTTAATTGAGCGGTCCAGCAAGAGAATGATTCCACAAACAAGGTTTGAGACCACTTTCTGCAGGCCAAAACCTATTCCCACACCAATTGCTCCACTAAATATGGCGAAGGCGGAGAGATCCAGGCCCATATTGCTAAGAGTGATGATCACTGAAAAGGCTAGGAATGAAACCCGTATTAGCTTGCTAAATAGCTCCTGTAGGGAGCGCTCGAAGTTGCTAGATTTTTTGAGTCCGAGCTCCACCCACTTGGAGATGGAAGTTGTCCCCCAAACCAAAACTAAAAGGGTTGTGCCACCTTTGAGGGTGGATAAAAGGGAAATATGGAGCTCGCCAATACTAATAGAGAGGTTTTCCATGAGCGCAAGGATACGGGGAAGGAAACCGACAACATCTAAAGTTGCGTAGAGAAAGACCCCTACTGCTGTTGCCTTTCGGAGTCCAGGATGGGTGATGAACTGGTGCGATAGCCGAACCACCACCCATGCAGTAAGAAACTCTGCTAAGGCCTGGTTATAGGAATACTCCCAATGATTTTCGCGACAAAATGCAACAAACATCCATTGGACAAGAGCCCAGACCCCGGGAAAAAAAAGTACCCTTGCGAATTTTTGGAATTGCATCGACCCAATCGACGAGAAAAGTCGGGTCTTCCTCATGGCTCTGCTTACACACAAAATAAATAGTGTACTCAAAAGGGAGCTTGCGGAAATAACCATCTGGAAATACGTGCTGTGATTGGAAAAATATTCGTTAAATATTGTAATAGGACCCATGTTCACCCCCACAGCGATTGAAACTTTTTATTTTATGCAGCCAAACGTTCTAAAAAGATGAGAAAATCGTGAGACCCACTGTACTATATTTGAAGGCGCCTTTTTGGCGAAGCCAGCGCTTTGCAATTGTAACCCAAACGGGGTATCAATAAAACATGACTCCAAACGAAAAATACCACGACTTAGTTGAATTGCCCTACCAAGTGTACGAGAGGCTATTCCTTACCCTCCCGTTTTCACCCCTACACAAACACGGTTCCCTCCTTCCCTTGTTTGCACGATACTGCGAGGAAAAGCTTGATGAAGGGGTGGCACCACTCAAGATTGTGGACGAATGGATGAGTCGATTTAGCGGACTAGAATCGACGGAGGACCACACAGCCCTTCTTTTCCTATTCTTGCAGCAAGTGGAACGGCAAGTGCTCCTTTTCGATGCCGTGGAGCGGGCCGCGCACGATGACCTGTATGGCGAAGCTTCGCGATCGCTTCTGGAGCAGCTCAAGGAAGAACTGCCGCCAGGGGGACGCCTCCGACTCGTCCTAACAGCTCACCCTACTGAATTTTATCCCCCTAATCTATTCCCCCTAATCACGAAGCTAAGTGAAGCAATAGGCGGTCGCGACCTTGCCCGCATCCAGGAGCTTCTCCTGCAACTGGGCCACACCTCATTTCGCAGCCAGCAACCGCCAACACCCCTGCAAGAAGCGGAACGGATGCTGAATCAGTTTGGACCTGGGCTCTACGACACCGTTGCTCAACTGCTAGCGGATTGGCCAGAGAAGAGCCGCCCACAGATTGAACTTGGCTTTTGGCCAGGAGGCGATCGTGATGGCAATCCAAACGTAACCATGGAAACCACCCAACAGGTCCTCCTACGCCTAAAGCAGTTCGCATGGAAACAGCACCAGCGCCTCTTTCAGGAACTAAAGGAGTGTCTGACCTTTAAAAAGGTGCTACCACTTATTGAGGAACTCTCGCGCGAGGTAGAGGAGCAATCGTTTGCTACGCCTGAACTTTTTGATGAAAAATTAGCGGAACTCGAGCACCTCATTAGCGAGGAATACCTGGGACTTTACCTCTATGAAATTCGTAGGCTTCGCGCCGCAGTACAAAGCTTTGGGTTCCACTTTGCACATCTAGACATCCGGCAAAGCAGCCGGGTCATCCGCGACACCCTTGCGGGAGGTAACGACGAAGCGTGTGAGGACCTGAGAGCACTTTTGGATCAGTGGGAAAAGCTTGGCTTGGGTCGCTTCATTGTGAGTCATACTGAAACAGCAAGCGACGTCCTCAACCTGTTGGAGCTTCACCCAAAGGTGCAGCCGGTTCCTCTATTTGAATCCATGCAGGCGATCAACAGCGCCCCCAAGATCATCGAGGAGCTCTTTTCGCACCCCGGTTATCTGGAAGATCTCGGCAACCGCCAGACGGTGATGCTCGGGTTTTCTGACGGAACCAAAGATGGTGGCTACGTCGCCTGCAACTGGGCGATTCAGCGATGTAAGGAAGCGCTTGAGGAGCTAGGTGAACGATATGAGGTCCAATTTATCTTTTTTGATGGACGTGGAGGTCCGCCCGCTCGCGGGGGAGGAAATACAGGACTCTATTACCGTGCGCTGGCCGAACGCATTCCCCTTAAAGAAATTGAACTGACCATACAGGGACAGACCGTAAGCAGTCTGTACGGCCACCCCTCGGCTATTCTGCAAAATATTGGTCAGCTTTTAAGTGGTCTCATTCCCCGTCCCCAACAACGGGAGGGCGATTCGCAACTTGATGCTCTAGCGGCAGCAGCTCATCGCCACTACCTAGCGTTGCGAGAAGATCCTTGCTTTCTCAAAGCTCTAGCCACCCAAACCCCGCTCAGCTTCTTCGGTGATCTTAATATTGGGAGTCGTCCGGCGCAGAGGCAACAGCAAAAGGAGCTCTCGCTTGAGAATCTCAGAGCTATTCCCTTTGTCGGAGCCTGGAGCTTAGTCAAGATGAACCTTCCAGCCTTCTACGGACTTGGATCGGCTATGGAGGAAGTGGGACCTCTTCCTCGCTCTCACTTTGTAGAAGCTTTACTTGGAAATGCCAACCAGGCACTCAATAAGAGCAATCCAAAGCTGACACGCCACCTCACCCTTTCTGGAGAGCCATGTGCGGAACTGTGGCAAAAGATTCATCAGGAGCTAGCTCGCACCCAAAAGCTTCTTGCGCCATTGGCCGGCGCTCCAGTCCCCGGAATCCTCCTCAGAGAGACCATCATTCAACCACTCCTCGTCATTCTACAGGCAGCGCTCCAGAGATGGCAAAAGGATCCAGCAGGTCAGGTTGAGCAAAACATGATTCGCAAAGCAATACCTGCCATAATCAATGCCTCCAGAAACTCTGCATAAAACCAAGTTTCCAAGTTGTTTCGAAATGCGCCCATGTTCACAAGGCAATCGCATTTTTTCCTACGCCGATTCAATGAATTTTTGCTTTCCTACCTCATCAAAACCGGCGGCGATGTCAATGCTAAAAATAGTGAAGGCCTAACGGCTGTAGCGCACGCTATCCGACTAAAAAACAGTGAAGCGTTGGAGTTTTTGACCAAAAATGGAGCAGACCTCTCTACGAGAGATCCAGAAGGGAAAACTCTACTCATGCTGGCCCTCGAGAGCAAGGACAATACAATCCTAAACCAACTTCTTGCTTCAGGAGCCGACGTCAATGGCGTAGATGCAGCGGGCCAAACGGCTCTATTTTATGCTATTGAGACGCGTAACGGAGACGGAGTAAAGGAACTTCTAACGAAGGGAGCGCTAGCAGATCACATCGCCTAAGGCGATTGCTCACGCACTTGAATTGGAGCAGATCGAAATTCTCCTAGACAAGGCTCTTGGATTGGAAAAGAAGGGAATGTTTTCGTCGCTAATTAACTAGTGCCCCGTCAATCTCTTAAATTAGGATTGGAGCGCGCCAAAGCCCCGTGGTTGAACGATCGGAAAGGGGCTAGTATTCCTATACAAGTCCCTTTCCGATCGTCCAACCACGGGAG